>JAFGOK010000071.1 GCA_016926535.1 Micromonosporaceae bacterium
GTGCAGGCGGCGGTGGACCACGTCGGCGCGGATCCGGCCTCGGGACTGCTCGACCAGTTCCTCGATTTTCTCCAGGTAGGGGTCGATGTCCCTGGCTCGTCTGGTTCGGCGGGTGGGATCGTTTCCGGCGGTTCGCATGGCCACGTAGCGGGCCACGGTCTTCTCGTCGCAGCCGGCGAGTTCGGCGGCGGAGTGCGCGCAGCGCGTCAGGTCGTAGGCTTCCAAGATTTCCATGATTTCCCTGGCAGACTTCGTCATGGGGATCCCCCGGCATGGCATGGGCACTGATCTTGACAACCAGAGCTCACCATGATCTGCGGGATCCCCGCCCGGTTTTCCGAGACGGACGAAACGATCCGGAGCCGCTAGACCCTCAAACGCCTCGATGTCTTCGGTGCCACGGATCCGGAATTCTCATGTCCACCCACCCGGAGCGAACTGTCCGTCTACCAGGAGCATGACCCGTCCGTCGTCACGCAACCGGCAGCGCGGTTCCTGGTTGTCGCGAGGCGAAGGTACGCATGGGCGCTGGCGAACGAGGAGCTGCGACTCCGGTACGGCCGGGCACGTCATCGATGCGGCTGACTTTGACCAGCACCAGCCGCTGGGCTGAACCGGATACCGTTCAACAGGCCGCCACGGCGCTCAAATACGATCTCGTTGAGGCTCGCGAACTCGACGAACACGAGCACATCGTGACGTTGCTTCTCGGCGCTGCTCAGGTCATCGATGAGTTTGGTCTGGTCTTGTTTGAGGCAGGGAACTGCGGCCAGTTCCAGCCTTGGCCCAACGACGTTTTCGGCGAGTTCTCAATCATCGCTCGGGAACTGTCCGACATCATCGAAGCCATTGTGACTGGCCACGAAACTGGGAACGGTTCACTCGATGAACGCCACGGCGTAGTCGGCCTTGTCGTAGCAGTTCGCCTTGGCATTCGCCGAGGTGGCGAGGGTGTCGCCCGATGCCTGGAAGATCGCGACGGTCTTGTCGGTCAGCCCGGTCGGTCGATCCCGGCATCCTTCCAGCGGAAACGCGGTACGCACCCGCTTGTCGGCGGCCGCCTTGAGCGAGCCGATCCCGCCCATGGAGTGGCCGGTCGCGCCGATCCGGGTGAGATCGGCCGCGCTGGAGATCGCCGCGACGTTCTTGATGCCGTCGATGCCGGCGAGCATCTCCGTACCGCTTCCGGCGTTGGTCGTGTTGGCCGCCGCCACGATGAAGCCGTGCGAGGCGAAGTGCTTGAGCAGGCCATCGTAGGCGGACGTGGTCGTGCCGTACCCGTTACCCCAGATGATCACGGGGTGCTTGATGCCGTCGGTCGCGGCGTTCGCCACCGTTGCGGCGTTCGCGGCCACGAGGGCGAGGGCCGCCGAGGTCAGCAGCAGCCACGGCGTGCGTGAGTGGGAGAGGTTCCGTGATGGGCGGTGGTGGGATCGCATCCAGACTCCTCGGTCGCAGGGGGTCGGCTCACGTTGGTGTCCGAGCGGCGGGGGCGGTCGCCCCGCTGGGGGCCACGAACGATCGCCAGACATTGATAATTGAGAATGTCAAGGTGGTCCGGAATGCGGAAGGTTGCCTGACGCTGCCCTACTCCCGTTGACCGCCGCCCTCGACGGCCACGTGCGGTGGGCCATCGAGGGCGGCGATCGGGCCGTCAGCTGTCCCGCCGGGCGGTCGCGAACCAGCCGAGGGCCACCAGCAGCGTCGCCCACGTAGCCGTCACCGCGAGTCCCGCCGGCCGGGGGAGCGCGAGCTCCGGATTTGCGGGCAGGCCGAGGAAACTCAGCATCGCCTCATGCGGCAGCAGCCGTACCAGGCCAGGCAGCAGGCCGCCGACTACGCCACGGGCAATGTGGATGTCACTACGTTCGGTCACCTGCTTGGCCGGGACGGACGTACCTTTCGGCAGGCCGTCGCGTCGCCGTCGCAGCGTCCACGGCGGCGGCGCGACCGGCCAGGTGTTGCTGTGTGATCAGCTACGCAGGGTCCATCGCTGGTTGGCGCCGCCGTTGCAGGACCAGAGGATGAGCTTGGTGCCGTTCGCGGTTGCGGCGCCGTTCGCGTCGAGGCAGAGTCCCGACTGTACGCCGGTGATGGTGCCGTCGGCGTTGACGTTCCATTGTTGGTTGGTGTCGCCGTGGCAGTCCCAGATGATTACCTGAGTACCGTTGCTCGTGCCGGCGCCGTTGGCGTCGAGGCATTTGTTGCCGTAGACCTGGAGTTGCCTGTTGGCGGTGTAGCTCCAGCGTTGAGCGGTGCTGTCGCTGGTGCAGTCCCACAGTTGCACCTGGGTGCCGTTGGTGGTGCTGGCGTTGGGTACGTCGACGCAGCGGCCGGACTGGCCGCCCACGAGCTGGACGGTCTGTTGCGGGTTGCCGCCGGCGGCCGGAGCGTATCCGGCGGCGGCGATGTTGGCCTGTACGGCGTTATCGGTGGCCTCCGACGGGTAACCGGAGGTCAACACACCCTCGAAGAAGGTGCCGCGTCCGGAGACGCTGTTGTCGCCGCCGATGCCGAGCAGAATGGCCCCTTCCTTCTTCATCGGGTGGTATCCGTTGGGGCGCTTTCCGTCGAAGTAGGTCGTGAGGCCGCCCGATTGCGCGTTGCCGCCCCGGATCGCCCAGTGGTTCGGCTCGCCCTTGACCATGGCGGTCACGAAGCGGTGGTTGACGGAGGCGATGTTGTTGTACCCCGCGTTCACTCCGGAGAACAGTCCCCACTCCAGGTCGGCCATGATCCAAGGGCCAGCCCCGGCTCCGTAGCCCCACTGCTTGTTAGCGCCGAAGTAGACGGTCTCCATGATGGCGGGGGCATCAGCCTGGCCGTCGGTTTGCGCGTTGCCGTAGTCGAAGCAGCACCACTGGTTGTAGTGCGTGCCGTCGACGACGGCGTAGATGCCCTCGGGCTGGTCGCCGGTCGCGACACCGTTGGTGTTGTTGTTGCGGTAGCCGGTGCCGGGAGCGATGTAGACGCCGTACGCCTTCTGGCCTCCGATGGTGATCGGGGCCGCCTTCGCGTCGGCCAGGTTGTCCCAGCCTCCCGGGCCAGGGCCGGGCCAGTAGCCGGGAGGCGCCTGGGTCAGGCGGTTGTTGCGGCCGGACTGGTCGTAGATGATCGTGATGAGGCAGGTCGTGCTGGCGCAGAACGAGTCCTGGGCGTCGGCGTCGGCGTAACCACCCGCGCTCAGCACACCGATGTCGCGGGTGGCGTTGTCCGACGAGCGCCGGACCTGGTAGAGAGGGCCGTTGTATGCGCCGTACAGTGCTCGGGTGGTGCTGTGCGCGGCCACGCAGGGCGTGCCGCCGGAGGCGTAGATGTCACACGGACCCGCAGTGGCGGCCAGGGCCGGCGGGGCGCCCGAGACCACGTAGGTGCCGACGACCGCGGCGAAGAGCAACGGGATCCCAGCAGCGGCCAGGAAGCGACGCGGTCTGTTCTTGACGTTCATCGAATCCCTTTCTGTAGGAGGTGGTCGGAGGTGGCGAGGCGTGGTTGTGAAGCGGTGACGACAGCCGGGGGCGCTCCGCCCCCGTGTTCCGACTGAGGTGCTTCAGGCGTTACGGACGAGTCGCCATCGGTTGTCGGTGGTCCCATTGTCCGAGTCCTGGACGGCGAAGGCGCCTTGGGCGGTGGAGTTGTTCTGGATGCCCAGTAGCTTTCCGCTGTTGACGTTGCGGATCTTGTAGGTTCCGTCTCCCTGGTCGAGCAGGGTCCATCTGTGGTCGGCGGTGCCGTTGTCGGCCCATTGCAGGACGGCAGCGTTGTCGGCGGTGGACATGTCCCGAACGCCAAGCACCTTGCCGCTGTTGACGTTGCGGAACCGGACCGCGCTCCCGTCGGTGATCATTTCCCAGTTGTGGTCAGAGGTACCCGTATCGCCCCACTGCAGGGCGAGGCCGCCGTCGGCGGTGGACATGTTCTGGATGCCCAGCACGAGGCCGCTGCCTACGTTGACGAGGCGGTAGGTGCCGCCTCCGGACTCCTGGCCGTTGCGGGCCCAGTAGACGGTGTAGTTGTGGCCGTGCGCGTCGTAGAACGGGCCGAGGTTGACCGATGAGCCGTTCGCAGTGGCGGTAAAGGCCAGCGTGCTGCTGGAGGTGCGGGTCACCGACGATGTGGTCAGCGACGGCAGCGACGTGAGTGTGGTGTTGCCGTAGTTGCCGGACAGGACCACCGGACCATAGGTGACCGCCACGACGTTCGCATTGTCATTGGCGGCATCGAACGCCACCTGCATGGGCAGGCGGACGGTGACCGTGTCACCGGGGGACCACGAACGGGTGATCGTGGCGTAACTGCCGGGAGTGGTGGTGACGCTTTGGGCGACGCCGTTGACGCTGATCGTAGTGCCGCTGGCCCAAGCGGGGATGCGGATGCGCATCGACCACGAGCCACTCACGCTACCGGTGACCTGGAGGGTGGTGGTGTCGCTCACCGGATACGACGTGGTCTGGGTAACCGTGATCCCCCGTTGGCTCCAGTTCAACTCCGAGGGCATGAACAGGTTCACTGTGAGCGTCGTGCCGTTATAGAAGTAGATCGAGTCCATTAATCTACTGTTGATCTCTATGCCCGTGCCCTGACAGCACCAGAAGCTGTTGTAGTCGGTGCTCCAGGTTCCGCCGCCCCACGCCGGGCCCACGCCGCGTCTGCCTCCAGGCTTGAGCGGCGTGAAGTAGGTGATGTGCCCGTGGGCATCAGCGGGGTTCTGCGCTCCGATGATGTGGTTGAGCAGTGCCCGCTCGTAGAAATCGAAGTACCCGGCGTTGTCGGGGTTGAGTAACCACAACTCGCGGGTCAGTTTGAGCATGTTGACGGTATTGCAGTGCTCACAGGTGTCGTTGGCGAGGTAGCCGGCGATCGCGTTCGGCGCCCTGAAGTGCTCGCCCTGGCTGTTGCCGCCGATGACGTACGTATGGGCATTGACGGTGAAGTTCCACGCGTTGGAGGCGATGTCGCGGTAGCGGGTGGTGCCGGTGGCCTTGTATTCACGGGCCGCGCCGATCCACTTCGGGATGTTGGTGTTCGCGTGTTTGCCGTTGAGCTGGTCCTGGTTGGCGGCCAGCGGGTCGAAGATCGCGGCGTGGTCGAACCGCTGGGCGGTGGTCAGCCACCGGGCATCGCCGGTCTGCTGGTAGAGGTCGGTCAGCACGGCGTTCATGCCGCCGAACTCGGTGTTCAGCACGGTCTGCATCTGGCTGTAGCTCAGCCGGGCGGTGCGCCAGTCGACCCAGCCGGCGAGATTCAGCAGCACGTCCCGAGCCTGGGTACTGCCGATGTACCGCCAGACGTCGAGCAGCCCGGCCAAGGTCTTGTGGATGCAGTAGTACGACACGGCAACGGGCGTGCCCGCCTCGACAGCGCTGATGTCGGATTCGGGGAAGCCGGACAGATAGCCGGTGTTGAATCCGGCGGCGGCGTTGTTGGCCTGGCACTTGGCCAACTCGGCGACCATGTAGTTGGCCTTGTCCCGGCACACCGTGTCGCCGAGCGCGGCGTAGGCCTGCGCCCACGCGCTCAGGAAGTGGCCCTGCATGTGGGTGCGGAAGGGGAAGCCCGGGGCATCCCAGCCGCCGTTCGTCGCGGCGCCGTTGGTTGACAACCGGTGATTGGACCGGAAGTTGTACAACATCCGGTCGACGTCGACGAACCGCAGGTAGGACAACGTCCGGTTCTGATTGTCCGACCACCGGCTGGCCGTCAACCGCACCTGTCCCAGGTCAAACGCGTACGCCGACACGCCAAGGTCTGCCCGCACCGGCGCCACCGACGCCTCCGCGGTTCGAACATCGACGACACCGGCCGCCGCGGCCGCCACACCGACACCGGCCGCCCGCAACAACCGGCGGCGACTGAGGGGTAGAGAAGACATATCGACCTCCCGAAATTTCGGAGTGCAACATGGACACCGGAACGGTTTGTCGGGTGCGGGGGGCTGGTTGGGTCAGGGGCCGGGGATGCCTTGAACCCGCGGCCCCGCCGAACTCGACGGCGGGCGGCGCCACGACCACGCCAGCCGGGTCCGGGTGATGCCGCTGATCGCCGTGCGGGCCGGTGGCGCGAAACCTCATTGGATCCTCCAAGTGAGGTCGAGGGTGAGTCCCGCCGGAGAACGCGATGTGGGAACGATGTGTTCGCGATTGTTATCGGTAACATTTCGTAGGTCAACCGTGCCGGTCGGGATCGCCTGTCGTCAATGGACCGTCGGTACGTGGATGGTCGGGTGTCGATGATCCGGGCGCTTCCCGCTACTGCCGTATCCGCTGGTCGCCGCTGCGGGAGGGGTGTGGGTACGGCGCGGACCGCTGCGATCTGCGAGCGGCGAAGGGAAACGTGTAACTTTCGAGATGTCGTCGAACCGGTTCGAGTAGTTCACCTTGACGCGTCCGGAGCCGCAGAGCGTGCCACCCCTGATTTCGAGTGTCCCAGCGCGAGCGCCCGATGTTATTGACGGACTTCACTGTCACATTTAGGCTTGTGCGAACCGATTCGACAAATCAAGATCATTGACCGCGACGCCGGGCGCCCGTGCCCCCGCAGTCATCCGACCCTGTCACCGGTCGGGCGGCCGAGATCGAAACTGCGCCCTCTGACCCGTCCGCGGAGCTGTCCGGTGAGCCACAGGAGGTTGTCATGTATCGTTCGAAGGTTTGCCGGCGTGGTCGGCGGTCGGTGGCGGTCGGAGGGCTGGCCGCGGCCGTGGCCTTCGGCGGCCTGACGCTGGCGATTCACAGCCCGGCCCTGGCCGCGCCGCTCGCGACCGGGGGCGTGGCGATGGCCGGCGTCGACGGTGTGGCGGCCGGGAACGCTGCGGTCGCCTCGGTCGACCTGAGTGGGACGTGGAGCTTCACGCCCACGGGTCGGGGGACGACCTCGATTACGGTCCCCGGCGGCGGCTGGTACAAGCAGGGCTTCACCGACGTCAACGAGGCGGTGTACTCGCGCAGCATCACGGTGCCGGACTCGGGGCAGCCGCAGTCGACCAGGATCGAGTTCGGCGCCGTCAACCACCAGGCGACGCTGGCGGTCGACGGCCGGGTGGTCGCCACCCAGACGACGGCGTTCACCCCGTCGAGCTTCGACATCACCGAGTACGCGGCACCTGGCACCACCCACACCATCACCGTGGACGTGAAGGGCCGCGACGCACTGAAGGGCGCAGGCGGCAAGTACCTGGTGCCGGTGGCCGCGGACTGGTCGGAGTCGGTGCCCCAGGGCATCTTGCGCTCGGCGTTCCTGCGGGTGTATCCGGCGGTGTACGTCAGTGACGCGTTCGTGCGGACCTCGGTGGCGAACCAGACGCTCAGCTACGACGCCTGGGTCACCAACGCCTCGGCGTCATCCAGGACGGTCACGCTGACCGGCTCGCTCGCTTCGGCCGGCGGCGCGTCGTTCACCTACCCGGTCCTGCCGAGCCGGACGGTGACGGTGGCGGCCCACACGACGGCGAAGGTGACCGTCGGCCCGGTCGGGTGGAGCCTGGACAGCACCTCGTACTGGTGGCCGAACGTGCCCTACCGGTCGGGGTACCGGGCGCAGTTGCACCTGCTGGCGGTGCACGCGGCCACCGACGACGGCCGGACCAGCGACGCCGCGTACCGGTTCGGGTTCCGGGAGAGCACCCAGAACGGTGAGTACTACGCCCTCAACGGCGTGCGGGTGAACTACCGTGGCGACAACCTGCAGGGCGCCGACTACGACCGGGTCAACAACGGCGGCAAGGGGGACGCGTACGACACCCTGCCCGGCTTCCTCCCACCGTCGCCCGGCAACGGCGGCTGGCCCCAGGCGGTGGACAACTACCAGCGGCTCAACTACAACGTGGTACGCATCCACATGGAACCGGCCAGCCCGTACATGCTCGACGTGGCCGACGAGATGGGTCTGATGATCATCGACGAGACCGCCATCCGCAGCGGCGCCCAGGACTTCGTGGCCGGACACGACACCATGGTGGCCCACGCGCGTGCGCTGGTCCTGCGGGATCGCAACCATCCCGCGGTCATCCGCTGGAGCCAGATCAACGAGCCCAGCTTCAATCCCAACGACTCACAGCAGTTCCAACAGGACCTGTACGCGGCGATGAACGGCAACGACGGCACCCGGCCGATCAGCATCGACGCCGCTCCAGGCGCCGACTCGGCCAGCCGGTATCCGGCCATGAACTACCCCAATTTCGCCATCTTCGCCCACTACCTGGATGGCACCGGCCGGTATGGCGAGTCCCTGAATCGCGTCGCTGGGCGGCCCGACGGCGAAGGCGAGTACATCTGGCCTGCCTGCAACACCAAGCAAGGCTTCACGTGGTTCGCGACCGCCACAGCGGCCAAGCGCGGCAAGGACGCCAGCGACCTGCGGCCATACACCCTGTTGTCGGCCTGGGCCGGCGTGGTGCCCGGCGTGCGGACCACCGACTTCACCCCCGAGGAGGGCGGCCGCCCGGTCTACGGCGCGGACAACCTGACCGACCCGTGGAGCAACCCGCAGATCCAGCGCGTGCAGGCGGCGTTCAACCCGGTGGCCGCGATCGACCTCCCGTACTGGTCGGCCTCCGGCGCCTCGGACTCGGGCGGCACGTTCCCGCTGTCACAGGCGGTACCCAGCTACGCCCGCAACGCCACGGTGACCCGCAACGTCACTGTGTTCAACGACGACCTCACCGACACCTCGGTGGGCTTTACCTGGACCGCCCGGCTCGACAGCCCGACCGGCACGGTCGTCGCGTCCGGCAGCACCAGCCTGACCGTCCCGCTCGGCTCGCGGGTCATCCAGCCGGTGTCCTTCACCACCCCCGCCACCGGTAGTCGCGTGTACCTGCAGCTGTCGACGGCGAAGTCCGGGAGCACCACCTTCACCGACGCGGTCGAGTACTTCACCCTCGGCGGCGGCAGTAGCGGAACCGGACCCGCACCGGGCACTTACCGCATCGCCAACCGCAACAGCGGCAAGCCCCTGGCCATCGTCGGCGACGCAGCCGCAGACGGCGCCAAGGCGGTCCAGCAGAGCGGCAGTCCCACATGGGCGATCAGCACCACGCAGGACGCGTACATCCTGCGCTACACCGCCTCCGGAAAGGTGCTCGACGTCAACGGCGGCAGCAGCACCGTGGGCCTGCAACTGCAGCAGTGGTCAGCCAACGGCAACACCAACCAGATGTGGTACCTGCGGCCCACCGGCGACGGCCACTACACCATCACCGCCCGCGACAGCGGACTGGTCGCCGACGTCTACGGCGCATCGACCAGCGACGGGGCGCAGGTCGTGCAGTGGACCACCAACGGCGGCGCCAACCAGCAGTGGCAGTTCGTACCCGCGTGATCACCGCAACACGCCGATGTCCAGTCCGGCCGCCGGCCACGGACTGTCAATCATGAGTGGGCCTGCTTGGGCGCGGAACATGTGCACCCGAGCAGGCCGCGATCGCTGCGTCGGGTCGCTGCGGGTAGTGGAGAACGCAATGCCCCTGTCCCCCGGGTGGCCATTCACTCGAAGCAGGCGAATCTCGAGAACCTCAGCGAGATCATCTCCGGCCGGTTCAGTACGCGGGATGCGTACACGCACTGGGATGCTGCTCATGCCGGTAGATCGTACCTGCCCAACAACCGGAGTTGTCTGCTACAGATATTGAGGGGAAAGTCAAATATGCCGTGAGCGGCTTGCCGTCAAGCCAGCCCTGGGTATGCGACGCAAGGCTTCCATGACGGCAGGTTGGGGCCGTCGGCGTCAGGAGTACGCGGCAAGCCTCACCGTCTACTGTGCTCAGATCGCCGGATTCGCTGACACCACAACGTGTACGAGATCCCGGCGGGGCTGTCGCGCGCCGTCTGACGCGCAATCGTGGCCGGCTGGGACACCTATCACAAGCGCGGCAACGCATTTGGTCAACCCTCGTACGCACGACAGACGGGAACCCCTGGGCGCGAGTCAGCGACCGAACTGGATCACTGACCCCCTCGCAGGAGGCCGGCCGCGCGTGACGACGATTAGACGCCCTGTCCAGGACGCGGGGTCCGGCGTTGTCACGCTGGCCCGCCGTTGTCGCTGACCGCCGGAACGCCATACGCCGACGACCGGTCTGCACGCCCCGGATTCCGTTGCCGCAACAGACGTCCGACCGTCGAGTGACCGTCCCCAGCAACGCCGTAGCCACTGTCGACACCAGGGCCTGAGCCGGCCGAATCCTGACCGTCTCAGGCGAAAGCTTCCATGCACCTCCGACAATCGCGGCGTATTTGGCCTTCCTGTCAATATGAGACAACCCGAAAGCTCGTCGGACCCCATCGGCACCACGGGAACGCCCAAGAAGCCAGAGCTTCGCGCAGGGTTACCGGTACCGCGGAACGACGATGTCCTTCGCCGTGCGGGCGCGCCTTGGTCGACACCCTTGCCGTCGATCATCATCCCTGGAGGGATTGCAACGTGAACAGGGTGGATGTCGCAGGGGGCTCCTCAGTAGTCGATCATCATCCCTGCCTGGGGGAATCGCAATATCAGCATGGCTTCGCACCAAGCGCATCGTTGGCTGTCAATCATCATTCCTGGAAAGATCACAGCGCCTGCCCGTCCCAGGCGGCCGGTACAGTAGTCGGCTGGCTGGGTCCAACTCGGTCTGGACGAGGCCGTTGGCGAGATACCCGGGGAGGAGACGTTCGTCGCGGGCGACGGCGGCGGTTCCCACGCCGAGCTGGTCGGCGTGGGCGCGTAGGGCGCGGATGAGCGCAGTGCCGGCTCCGGTGGTCGTGTCGGCGACGAGTCCCTGCACGACGACGAGCGGTGTGCTGGTCTGCGTGGCGAGGCGTCGGTGCTGTTGCCCCGTGCGGGTGGTGAGGTCGCGCCGCCGGTTGACGCCGAACAGCGCGAGTAGCGGCCCCACCACGATCGTGCCGGCGAGGGCGAGGGCGATGACCCGGGCGAGTGTGCTGGCCTGTGTGTCGGAGCTGATGCCGATGGCCAGCAGGAGCACGGGTCCTGGTGGTAGGAATGCCGCAGCGGTGATCAGCATTTCGCGTGGGGTGTGGACGCCTCGGCCGGTGGTGCTGAGGGTGCGGATCCAGAGTGCGGCGTGCCGTTCCTTTGCGGCCAGGTGCCCGTTGGTATGTGCGCAGGCCAGGGTGAGCAGCATCAGCGGCGCGGCGCACCAGGCCGCGACCGGGCCAAGGACCGGGGCGGCCTGCAACTTCGTGTCGAGTCGACGCACGGCGAGCCAGGCCAGGGCCGGCAGGTTCCGCCATGACGGACGA
>JAFGOK010000072.1 GCA_016926535.1 Micromonosporaceae bacterium
CGGAAGAAGGCTATGCCGGGTGAGCGTCCTAGGGATGAACATCCTGGTGCCGGTAGACGAACAGTTGATGAAAGACGGTCCGGTTCGCAGTTTTAGTCTCAGAAGCCACTTTTGGACCCCTTTACGATCCCCCCATGAAGCGCACGCCCTCGCCCGAAGCGGCGAGGCTGAGCACGGCCAGCCTCGCCGCGCTCAGCCTCGGGGTTCTCGTCCTCGACCCCGCCGGCAACCCGGTGCTGGCCAACCCCGCGGCCCAACGACTCGGCCTTGCGGGAAAACCCAGCACAGGGCCGTCCGGGCCACTCGCGGCCCACCGGCCGCATCCAGCGGCCCTCACCCTCGCCGACCAGGTCGCGGTGACCGGGGACCACAGAGAGATCGAAGTTGATCTCCACCAGGAGATGGGCGGGGCGCCGATGAGCGTCGCGCTTCGGGCCCTGCCGCTGCCGGAGGGACACGTCCTGGTCGAAGCGACCGACGTCACCGAGGCCCACCGGCTGGCGCGGACGCGCAGGGATTTCGTCGCCAATGTCAGCCATGAACTCAAGACTCCCGTCGGAGCCCTGCGGCTCCTGGCCGACGCGCTGTGTGACGCCGCCCTGCCCGCCGCTGGCGACACGGGGTTCGCCGACCCGGTGTCAATCCGCCGGTTCTCCGAGCGAATCCAACACGAGTCCGCCAGGCTCGGACGCCTGGTCGCTGATCTGCTGGAGCTCTCGCGCCTCCTCGGAGCCGAGCCGCTGCCCGACCCCGTCCCGGTCCCGGTCGACCGGATCATCGCGGAGGTCCTCGATCGCAGCCGGACGGCCGCCGCAGACAACGACACCGCACTCTGCTGGGCGGGACAGTTGGGTCTCACCGCCTATGGCAGCGAGACCCAACTGGTCACCGCCCTCGCGAATCTCGTAGAAAACGCCATCGCGTACTCCCCGCCGAATACCACGGTCACGATCCAGACGGAATCCGACGAGCGTCACCTCATCCTCGGGGTCACCGACGAGGGAATCGGGATCGAGGCAAAGTACCTTGGCCGGATCTTCGAGCGCTTCTACCGCATTGACAAAGCTCGATCTCGGGCAACCGGTGGAACAGGCCTCGGTCTTGCGATCGTCAAGCACATCGCGTCGAACCATGCCGGCGAGGTCGACGTCATCAGCACCCCGGGCGCAGGCTCGACGTTCACCCTGCGGCTGCCGTCGCGCCCGCCTGGGGGGACGGCCGCCGCATCGCGCCCCCCGCACGACCGCCCCGAGAAGAGGGAACGACGTTGACCAGGATCCTGGTGGTCGAGGACGAGGAATCCTTCTCCGACGCGCTGTCCTACATCCTCCGCAAGGAGGGATTCCAGGTCGAGCTCGCAGCAACGGGCAAGGCGGCCCTGACCACCTTCGAGCAGTCCGGGGCGGATCTCGTCCTCCTCGATCTCATGCTGCCGGAACTACCCGGGATCGAGGTCTGCCGCCGCATCCGCCAGCACTCCGCAGTACCGATCATCATGGTGACGGCCCGCGACAGTGAGGTCGACAAGGTTGTCGGGCTGGAAATCGGAGCGGACGACTACATCACGAAGCCGTACTCCCAGCGAGAACTCGTCGCCCGCGTCAACGCCGTCCTCCGGAGAACCGGCGTTGAGCCTGCCCGGCCAGCCACCGCTGTCCTGGCCTGCGGGCCGGTCCGGATGGACATCGAGCGCCACATCGTGACCGCGCACGGCGAGCCGGTCCAGCTGCCGCTGAAGGAGTTCGAGCTGCTGCAACTGCTGCTGCGGAACGCCGGCCGGGTCCTGACCCGGGGGCAACTCATCGACCGGATCTGGGGCGCCCACTACTCGGGAGACACCAAGACCCTGGACGTCCACGTCAAGCGACTCCGCACCAAGATCGAATTAGATTCCTCCACCCCGCGGCATCTGGTCACCGTCCGGGGTCTCGGGTACAAGTTCGAGCCTTGATGACCGGCCGACCACACTGTGACCGGCCGGTCATACCACAACAACCGGCCGGTCACGGGGCGCGTCCGCTCAGCCGAACCGGCCGGTGATGTAGTCCTCGGTGCGCTTCATCGCCGGGTTCGTGAAAATCTTGCTGGTGTCGTCGTACTCGATCAGCCTGCCTGGCTCCCCGGTACGGTCGATGGAGAAGAACCCGGTCCGGTCGGACACCCGGGCGGCCTGCTGCATATTGTGCGTCACGATCACGATCGTGTACTGGTTCTTCAACTCGTTGATCAGATCCTCGATCGCCAGGGTGGAGATCGGATCGAGGGCGCTACAGGGCTCGTCCATGAGCAGCACCTGGGGCTCGACGGCGATGGCTCGGGCGATGCACAGCCGCTGCTGCTGGCCGCCGGAGAGCCCGGCGCCTGGGCGACTGAGCCGGTCGCGGACCTCGTCCCAGAGATTGGCCCGGACCAGGGCTTTCTCGCAGGCGTTGTCCAGGGCCGGCTTGCGCTTGACTCCGTTGAGCTTCAGGCCGGCGACGACATTGTCGTAGATGGACATCGTGGGGAACGGGTTGGGCCGCTGGAACACCATGCCGATCATCCGCCGAACCGCGGTGACGTCCACCTCCCGGTGGTAGATGTCCTGCCCGTCGAGGAGCAACTGCCCTTCGACATGCGCACCCGGCAGGACCTCGTGCATCCGGTTGATCGACCGCAGGAAGGTGGACTTGCCACAGCCCGACGGGCCGATCAGGGCGGTGACCGATTTTGGCTCGATGGTCATAGTGACGGCGTCGATGGCCTTGAACGAGCCGTAGTAGGCGCTCACGCCGCACGCTTCGATCCGGGTTGCCATGGTGGGTGCTCCTTGCTGAAAACCGCGAAGACTGCTGAGACTGCCAAGACAAGGTTCTTCGGCCCTACCGGGCCAGCGGATTGCGGCGGGCCAGCAGCTTCGCCGCAATGGTCAGGGCCAGCACCAGGACAACCAGGGTCAACGCAGCCGCCCAGGCACGGGCCGGCGCGTACTGCGACGCCACCCCCGCCTGCTCAAACACGAACAGCGACAGCGACGACTGGTTGCCCTCGAAGGCGTTGAAGTTGATTGCCGGATTCCCCCCGGCGACCAGCAGCACCGGGGCGGTTTCCCCGCAGGCCCGGGCCACCGCCAGCATGATCCCGGTGACGATACCCGGCAGCGCCGTTGGGATGACGACCCTGACAATGGTCAACCACTTCGGGATCCCGAGCGCGTACGCCCCCTCCCTCAGCGCCGCGGGCACCAGCCGCAGCATCTCCTCAGTCGACCGCACGATCGTCGGCAGCATCAGCACGGACAGCGCCAGGGCCGCGGCGAACCCGGAGAACCCAGGGCGGCCGTCATTGAACACCGGAGTGACCACCAGCACCCAGAAGGCCAGCACGAACAGCCCGGCCACGATGGAGGGGATGCCCGTCATCACGTCCACAAAGAACCGGATCGCCTGGGCGAACCAGCCGCTGCCGTACTCCACGATGTAGATCGCACCCAGCACCCCCAGCGGCACGGTGATCAGGGTGGCAAGCCCCGCCTGCTGGAGGGTTCCGACGATCGCGTGGTAGGCCCCGCCCCGATCGTCGAACGCCCCGATGTTGTTCATCGACGTGAACAGGAACGTGCCGTCCAGCCGCTGGAGCCCCTTGGACACCAGGGTCCAGGCCACCGAGACCAGGGGGATCAGGGCGAGCAGGAACGCGGCGTAGATCAGGACGGTGGCCATCCGGTCCGCGATCACCCTGCGGGACTGCAGCGGGGTTTGCAGGCTCATGCCGCACTCTCCGTGAACTCGCGACGCCGATAGATGATCGCCCGGGCCGTTACGTTGACCACCAGAGTGATCGCGAACAGCACCAGGCCAGAAGCGATCAGGGCGCTGCGCCCGGTCGCGTTGGCTTCCCCGAACCGGTTGGCGATGTTCGCCGCGATCGTGTTCCCGCCCGGTCCCAGCAGATCGAGGCCGATCGCGTAGGTGCTGCCCAGGGTCAGGGCCAGGGCGATGGTCTCGCCCAGTGCCCGGCCCAGTCCCAGCATGACCGCGGCAATGATGCCCGGGCGCCCGTAGGGCAGGACCGCCGTGCGGATCATCTCCCACCGGGTCGCGCCCAGGGCCAGCGCGGCTTCCTCGTTGGCTGTGGGGGTCTTGACGAAGACCTCCCGCGAGAGCGAGGTGATGATCGGCAGAATCATGATTGCGAGGACGGTGGAGCCGAGCAGGACCGACTTGCCATACGGGCCATCGCTCCCGAAGAGCGGCAACCATCCGGCGACGCTGTGGAGCCACGAGGACAGCGAGCTGACGGGCTCATAGAACCAGTCCCTCCCCCACAGCCCGAACACGACGCTCGGCACCGCCGCCAGCAGATCGACCGCGAACCCCAGAGGAGCCGCCATGCGCCGGGGGGCGTAGTGGGACAGGAACAGGGCGATCCCCAGAGCCACCGGCACCGCCAGCATCAGGGCCAGGGTTGAGGTCAGCACCGTGCCGAACGCCAGGGCCGCGATCCCGAACTGCGGGGGATCCGAGTCCGCGAACCACCCCTCATAGGTCCAGAAGCTCTCCTGGTTGGCTCCCAGGGACGGCAATGCCCGGATCACCAAAAACGTCGCGATCGCGACGATGATGACCAGGACCATCGCCCCGGCGACCGTCGTCGTTCCGCGGAACACGGTCTCTGCGCCGAGCGCGCGGCGCCTGGGCAGGGGGCCTCCCCCGCCCGGGGCGGAAGATCCCTGGGCGGGGGAGGCAATCATGGATGAAGTGGTCACCGTCACCGGCCTCACGCGAGTGTTGTGATGACGCCTGCGACCTTGCCCCGCAGGGTCTCCGGCAGGGGCGCATAGCCGAGCCGCTCCAGCTGCCCCTGCCCCTCAGTGCTGGCCGTGTAGGACAGGAACCCCTTGAGCAGGGCGAGCTTATCGGCCGGGTTGCCCTTCGTGCACACGATCTCGTAAGCGACCAGAACGATCGGGTACGCCCCGGCCTGCGTCGTGTTGTAGTCGATCTTCAGCTTGAGATCGTCCCCGGTCCCGACAACCTGGGCACCGGCAATCGCCTTCCCCGCAGATTCCCCGGTCAGCTCTGCGAACTCGCCGGCCCCGTTGCGGACCTTCGCCACGCCAAGCCCATTGACCTGGGCGTACGACCACTCCACGTAGCCGATCGCCCCGGACGCCCGCTTCACGGCGGCGGCGACGCCGTCAGACCCCTTCTCCGCCTGCCCGCCGGGGGCCTTCCACACCTTGTCCTTGCCGAAGGTCCAGTCGCTGGCCGCGGCACTGGTCAGGTAATTGGTGAGATTGTCAGTCGTTCCGGAGGAGTCCGATCGGTGAACCGCCAGGATCTTCGTCGAGGGCAGGGTCGCCCCGGGGTTATCCGTCTTGATCGCCGCATCGTCCCAGGCAGTGATCACCCCGGAGAAGATCTTCGCGATCGTCGCCGGAGACAGCTGAAGGTCCTTCACCCCGTCGAGGTTGTAGGCGATCGCGATGGGCCCCACGACCATCGGCAGGTTCACCGCCTGCCCACCAGTGCACCGGGCGCTGGCGCTGGTCTGCTCCTCACCGTCTTTCAGGGCCGAGTCCGACCCGGCGAAGTCAGCCGTCTTCCCGATGAAGGCCTGGATCCCCGCCCCGGAACCGGTGCCCTGATAGTTGACCTGCGCCCCAGCACACTGCTGCTGATATATCTTGACCCACTCGTCCATCGCGGTCTTCTGCGCGGTCGACCCCTGCGCCGTCAACGTTCCCGTCGCACAGTCGATCACGGAAGCGCTCGCGCTTCCCCCGCCAGTGGCCGCGTCGGTATTGTCCGAACCGCACCCGGCCACAGCCAGCACCGCCCCGACCGCGACCCCCGCGATAATGCCGTGCCGCTTGAGTGTCACCGCTACCCCTCAGATGGATGTCCACATCGCCCCGGCCACAACCCCCGACCGGAACGATCCCGGCGATCTCACCGGACACCCCGGACGCTAGGAGCCGCAGGTGATCGGCCGACCGACCGCATCTGAACACGAGGTGAACTCCTCCGATACTTTCCGCGACAGACGAATCTTGGTCGCGGCCGCTCGGGGTCTGCGCCTATGGTTGGAAGATGGGTCGTGACCGCTACTTCGCGTCCCCTCGCGCCCGCGGGTGGGCGCTGGGGATGCTGGTGGCCGCCCTCATCACGGCCGCCGTCGCGGCCGATTACCAGGCGAGCAGCGGCACGGCACACCGCCCGATCATCGCAGCGACTGCGGCGGCTAGCGCCCATACCGCGGCGCTCCGCCCGGCGCCGGACCTCGACGCGCTGGCGCAGCCTGGCATCGCCCTCCCGCTGCTCGCCGGAGTCGGCCTCGTGGCCACCGGCGGTCCCGGGCTGGTGCCTCCGCCACCCCGCCGAGGACACGCCGGCCGGGGTCCGCCCGTCGCCTCTCGCATCTGATGACCGAGACCAGATGGGCGAAGCGGAACCCCGCCGCTTCGCCTTTGTCGTACGAGAGGACGTGACGCGGATGTTGACCCAGAAGCGTGCCGCAGAGCTCGCGGCCCTGCAGCCATTGCTGGAGGAGCAGTACCAGATCCACACCGAGCGGCTCGCGGCCTGGACCGCCCAGGCCAGTTCCGGCCAGGACATGGACCCTGCCACCACAGCGGCCCTGATGGCCACGTGCCGGAAGACCCTGGCTGATCTTGCCAGCGCCCTCCGGCACCTCGCCGAGGGTCGCTACGGCGACTGCGAGTGCTGCGGGCAGCCCATCCCGGTGGAGCGGCTCCAGATCCTTCCGCAGGCCCGCCGCTGCGTACCCTGCCAGCAGCGACCGTGATCGCGCTGGAAGGCTAGCGAAGACCCGCCATGCCGCACGACCACGTGACCAGCGCGCTGGTCAGTACCGGAACCGGTGGACGTGGGTTTGCAGATCGGTGCTCATTCCGGCGAGACGCTCAGCGGCCTGATGAGCCTGAGTAATGCGGTCGGTGGTGGAGGCCACCGCCGAGGCGACCGCCTGGATGCTGTGTTCGATGTCGGAGGAGACCGCCGCCGCGTTGGCCATGCCACGGGTCAACTCGGCGGAGGTCGCGTGTTGTTCCTCCACCGCGGCGGCGATGGTGCGCTGGTAGTCGCACATCTGCTGAATGATCTCGGTGATCTTCGCGATGGCGTCTGCGGCGCTGCTGGTATCGGTCTGGATCGCGTCGCCGTGGTGGGCGATGTTCTCGGTCGCCGCAGCTGTCTGCTGCGACAACTCCTTGACCTCACCGGCCACCACCGCGAAGCCCTTGCCGGCCTCACCCGCCCGGGCGGCCTCGATGGTGGCGTTGAGCGCCAGCAGGTTGGTCTGCCCGGCGATTGCGGTGATCAGCTTGAGGACCTCGCCGATCTCCGCCGTGGACACGCCGAGACGGGTGATGGTGCCGTTGGTGTCCCCGGCGACCCGCGTCGCCTGCTCACCGACCTGCGCGGCCGCCTCGGTGGTACGGCTGATCTCGCTAATCGCGGCGCGCATCTCCTCTGAACCGCCAGCCACGCCCTGCACATGGCGGCTGACCTCGGTGGCCGCTTTGGCCACGGTGTCAGCCTGGCCACCGGCGTCCCGGGAAAACGTGGCGATCTGACCAGCGATACCCGACAGCTCGCTGCTGGCACCCGAAAGGGCGGTGGCCGAGTCCGCCAAGGCTCGGACCGTGTCGCGCATGTACGCGGTCGCCCGGTCGGTGGCCTGAGCCATCTGGCCGACCTCGTCGTGGCGAAGCTCCGGCGGGGTGACACTCAGGTCCCCCTGCGCCACCCGGTCAAGCCGCGCGGCCAACCGCCGCACGGGCCCGACGACCGAGCGGGTCGCCGCATAGGCCAAGACCACGGCGACCAGCAACCCCAGCAGCACCGAAACCAGGATCGTGACCCGGGCCGACCCGGCCGTACCCGTCACGTCGTCCTGCGTCTGCTGCACCCGGGTACTGACCGACTTCTGCAACGCCTGCGTGTCTTCGAGGATCGCCCCGAAGACTTCCAGACCCTCGGTGTTGTTGTAGTCGAGGACCTGCCGGGCCGCGTCCGGCTTGCCCGAGCGCAGTATCTCGATGAAGGTGCCGTCCATCGCGAAATAGGTGTCCCATTGTGGGCGCATCCGCGCAACGATCGTCCGTTCGGTTGCTGTAAGGTCCGCTTGGTCCAGACTGTCGAGGGTAGCGGCGATGTCGGGTTTGTCGGCCATAAAGCCCTGACGGTTGACACTGCTATCCGCCGTGCCCTGCTCGACCCCCACAACCACCGACTCGTACAGGTAGGCCAGCTGCCAGCCGGTAACATCCGCGGCCAGGAACTGCAGGTGATTTACCAGTGTGGACACCCGCTGCAGCTGGCTCAGGTCCTTGGCTGCAGCCGCCTGGCGGTCGACGGCCCGGTACGCCACTATGAGGCTCACCCCGAACACCAGGCACACGATAGTGAACGCCCCGGCGAGCCGAACCCCAAGGCGCGTGTCGCTCAGTCGCAACGTCATGGCGCCCATATCGGTCACCACAGCGCCGAAGTAAGCCAAATAAATCCTGCAAAATCCACCCAGCACGATCAGACCGGCCGGCAGAGGTGGGCTGACACACTGGTCCGCCTCAACGGAATCCCCACAGGCTGGCAGTCCGGCCAACCACGAACCCCGCTGGCAGTGCACGTCGAGGCCGAACGGGCGGAACACGCGGCTAGTAGTGCTTTGTCGTATCTTGGGAATGTGTGAGAGCGATCCGACGCTGATTTCGGTATGACACTAAAACAGCTGGTTCAGGTCTGACCTCGGCTGGGCCGGTTCGCCGCAACGGTGCTCGGGGGGCTCAATGGCTACGGCCAACCAGCCAAGGGCGAACTCTGCGTACGCGGCCTGCTCACCAACGGCCGCCGCAAGTCCATGCAACCCATGGCCCACCGCCTCGGCGTGGACCACCAACGCCTGCAACGCTTCATCACCGACTCCTCCTGGTACTACCAGCCGGTGCGGGCCAACCTCGCCCGGTGGGCCATCGACACCATCAACCCCAGCGGCTACGTCATCGACGACACCGGGTTCCCCAAGGACGGCACCGCCTAACCGCGCGGGGACGGCCACCGAAAATCGATGACCTCGCACCAACCTGACAAGACCCGCAGCCGGGTCCCGCACGGGAGGTCATCCGCCACTGGCGACGATCCGGTAGGTCACCAGGGAGCGGGCCGGAACACTCGCGGAGAAGGCTCCGCCGCTGACGGCGACCGGGCTCTGGGCCGCGGTGCCGTTGCTCCCGTTGGTCAGGTACCCGGTCGCCGTGCCGGTCGTCACGCCGACATTCTTGAGGGCAAAGGACACCGTACTCGCGCTGTACCC
>JAFGOK010000451.1 GCA_016926535.1 Micromonosporaceae bacterium
ACCGCCCTGGCTGATTGTCGTCCAGGGCAGCGCGACGCCCTCGCCGGTACCGACCTTCGCGGCGCCGGCGAGTTCGCCCCCCACGCCGCTGCCGACCCCACCAGCGGTCGTCCGCACTGCGGTGACGCCGGGTTGGGTCCCGGATCCGTGCGGCGGGCGATTGTACGAGGGGAAACACGATCTGCTCGGCGTCGTCCCAGGTGCTGGCTCAGCGACCGTCAGCTGGCTGAGTACCGGGGATGACAGCGTCGCCTCCTACCGGGTCGCAGCCATCTCGCAGGATCTGGTCACCGGAGCGCAGCCCCTGCCGGTCTGGGTCACTGTCCCTCCAGGCACGGCCTGCGTCCTGCTTCAGGCGACGGTGACCGGATTGACCAGCGGTGGCCGCTATGTGTTTTGGTTGACCGCGATCCTGAGCAGGGAACCGCGGGAAGTGATGATCGGCCGGTCTGGCGGCGTCAGGGTCGACTGACGCTGCTCGTATACTTGCCCGCACGGAAGACGGCGAAGGGGACGAGTAGCTCCATCGGTCGCCGAAAGCGTCTGACGGAGGACGAGAGGGCTGCTGGCAATGACGTCGACCCGTGGTTTCAAACCACTTCCAACCGAGGTGGATCTCCCGGCGATGGAGCGCGAGATCCTCGCGCGCTGGGAAGCAAGGGAGGTGTTCCGTCGCTCCCTGGAGAAGACCAAGGACGGCCCCCGGTGGATCTTCTACGAGGGGCCCCCGACCGCGAACGGCAAGCCCGGCGCCCACCACGTCGAGGCCCGCGTCTTCAAGGACCTGTTCCCGCGCTTCAAGACCATGAAGGGGTTCAACGTCCCGCGCCGGGCCGGCTGGGACTGCCACGGGCTGCCCGTCGAGCTGGCCGTTGAGAAGGAGCTGGGCTTCTCCAGCAAGCAGGACATCGAGGACTACGGCATCGCCGAGTTCAACGCCAAGTGCCGCGAGTCGGCGCTGAGTCACGTCGCCGAGTTCGAGGCCCTCACCCGCCGCATGGGCTACTGGGTCGATCTCGACAACGCGTACCTGACCATGTCGACGAGTTTCGTCGAGAGTGTCTGGTGGTCGCTGAAGACCGTCTTCGACGCCGGCCGCCTGGTCGAGGACTATCGGGTCACCCCGTTCTGCCCCCACGACGAGACGCCCCTGTCAGACCACGAGGTCGCCCAGGGGTACGCGTTGGTGACCGACCCCTCGGTCTATGTCACCTTACCGTTGACCAGCGGCCTGTTCGCCGACCGCGGCGCGGCCCTGCTGGTGTGGACCACCACCCCCTGGACGCTGGTGTCCAACACGGCGGTCGCTATCAACCCCGACTTGGAGTACGTGCTGGTCAAGGTGGCAGACGGCCGGCTGCTGGTCATGGCGGAGACCCTGGTGGGTCCGTCCGTGGGCGACGAGGTCGAGATCCTGGAGAAGGCGCCGGGCACTGCCCTGGTCGGAGCGACGTACACCCCCCCGTTCGACCTGGTGGACGCCGAGGCCTTCGGGTCGGGGCGCCACCGCGTCGTGCCCGCCGACTACGTCACGGCCGACAGCGGTACCGGCCTGGTCCACCTGGCTCCGGCCTTCGGGGCGGAGGACTGGGCGGTCGCCAAGCAGTGTGGCGGCCTGAACCTCGTCAATCCGATCACCTCCTCCGGTCGCTTCACCGACGACGTTCCGCTCGTCGGGGGGGTGTTCTTCAAGGACGCCGACGACCTCCTCGTCGACGATCTGCGCTCCCGCGGCCGGCTGTTGCGGCTGGCGCCCTACGAGCACAGCTATCCCTCCTGCTGGCGCTGCCACACGCCCCTGATCTACTACGCCCTGCCGTCGTGGTACATCCGCACCACGGCCGTCAAGGACGAGATGCTGGCGCAGAACGAGGTGACCGGCTGGTACCCGGCCCACATCAAGCACGGCCGCTACGGTGCCTGGCTCACCAACAACATCGACTGGGCCCTGTCGCGCAACCGGTACTGGGGCACCCCGCTGCCCGTGTGGCGGTGCACCGTCGACGCCCATCACCTGACCTGTGTCGGTTCCCTGGCAGAGCTGTCCGAGCGCGCCGGTCGTGATCTGTCCGAGCTGGACCCGCACCGCCCGTACGTCGACGAGATCGAGATCCCGTGCCAGCACTGCGGCGCGGTGGCCCGCCGGGTTCCGGAGGTCATCGACTGCTGGTACGACAGCGGCGCGATGCCCTTCGCCCAGTGGGGGGCACCCCACCGCAACGCCGAGGAGTTCGAGGCGTCCTTCCCGGCGCAGTTCATCTGCGAGGCCATCGACCAGACCCGGGGTTGGTTCTACTCGCTCATGGCGGTCTCCACCCTGCTCTATGGACGGTCCTCCTACGAGAACGTCCTGTGCCTCGGCCTGATTCTCGACGCCGAGGGCCGAAAGATGAGCAAGCACCTCGGCAACATCGTCGACCCGCACACGCTGTTCGACAAGTACGGCGCGGACGCGGTGCGCTGGCTGATGCTCGGCGGCGGCTCGCCCTGGGCAGACCGGCGCCTGGGCGACGAGGCCATCGACGAGATCGTCCGGAAGGTCCTGCTGACCTACTGGAACACCGCCTCGTTTTTCACCCTCTACGCCGATGCCAACAGCTGGCAGCCGGACTTCACCACCCCGCTGCCGCAGGCGGACCGGCCAGTGATCGACCGCTGGATCCTGGCAGAGCTGCACATCACCATCCGCGAGGTCGATGCCGCGCTGGAGGGCTTTGACTCCCACGGTGCCTCCCGCAGGCTGGCGGCCTTCATCGATATCCTGTCCAACTGGTATGTCCGCCGCTGCCGCCGCCGGTTCTGGCGCGGGGAGGAGGCGGCCTTTGTCACGCTGTACGAGTGCCTGGAGACCCTCACCCGGCTGCTGGCCCCGTTCATTCCCTTCCTGACCGAGTACCTGTGGCAGCACCTGTGTGTCAGCGTCAACCCGATGGCGCCGGAGTCGGTGCACCTCGCCGACTGGCCGGTGGCTGATGAGACCCTGGCCGACGAGCGGCTGCGCGAGCAGATGGGGCTGGTCCAGCGGATCGTCGAGCTCGGCCGGGCCACCCGGTCGGCCAGCAAGATGCGCACCCGCCAGCCGCTGGCCCGCGCGATGGTTGCGGCCCCGGGGTTCGCCGATCTCCCGGCAGAGCTGCGCACCGAGATCGCCCAAGAGCTGAACGTTGCAGTGGTCGAACCGCTGACCTCCGACCTCGTCGTGACCACCGTCAAGCCGAACTGGCGGGCGCTCGGGGCGAGATTCGGAAAACTCACCCCGAAGATCGCCGCAGCGGTGCCCCAGGCCGGACTGCCGGTTGATGGGCGGCTGACCGTGACCATCGACGGCGCCAGCCACGACCTGACCTCCGACGACCTGGTCATCGTCGAGACCCCGAAGGAGGGCTGGGCGGTCACCACCGATGGTGGCCTCTCCGTCGCCTTGGACCTGGAGCTGACCGACGAGTTGCGGCGCGCTGGCCTGCTGCGGGATGTGCTGCGGGTGCTCCAGGAGCACCGCAAGGTCTCCGGCCTGGAGGTCTCCGACCGGATCGACCTCTGGTGGGAGGCCAGCCGGGCCGATACCGCAGCCGCGATCCGGGCGGAGGGGACCGTCGTCGCCGAGGAGGTGCTGGCGCTGTCGCTGACCGAGGGCGCTCCGGCCCAGCCGCTGCCCCGAAAGGAATTCGAGGAGCTCGGCCTCGCGGTCTGGATGCGGCGTGCGAATTGACCGTCGTTGATTTCTGCTGATCCTCTCGATAGCATGCGGACTCCGTGTTCACCGAGAGGCTGGGCAGAGCCATGACAGGAATGAGTAGAGCAGAGTGCCTCCGATCCTCGCGGACCGGCTGGCGGATTGGCGCGATCGTCGCCGGGGCAGCCGTCCTGGCGACGACCGCCCTCACGATGGTCAGCCGGGACGACGCCTCAGCGGCGACCGGATGCGGCAGCGGGACGTACCAGGCCGAGGCCGCCCTCAGCGGCAGCACCTGGACCGCGAAGAACGGTGGCAGCACCGTCTACACCGGCACCGACATGCGCGCGGCCATGCAGGCCGCCGTCAACAGCCTGACCGC
>JAFGOK010000073.1 GCA_016926535.1 Micromonosporaceae bacterium
CAAGAGCGGTAGTCCTCTGGCGGAGTTCCGATCCGGGGTCAACCCCGGCGGGCAATGGGTGGGGCGGGCGCCAAAGGCGCCCGCCCCACCCATCGTTCTGGATGATAAAGCGCCCCCTGCCCGGCGGCTGAGTTGCGCACCAACTCGTTGACCTCGGCGAGTTCGCGGGCACGGCCACGCAATCCGATCTCGCGACTCATCAGGACAGTCTCCCCCGCAGTACTGCTCCGAGAAATGCCTAGGGCCTCTCGCATGTCACAACCATGAATGTTGCAGCGGACCGAACGCACTGCTGCCTGTCTCGGTGCCATGGAGGAACCATGCCCGCAGCTCGCGACACAATCGTTTGCAGCCACCTATGCAGCCTTGAGCAGGAAAGGCAGTCCTGAAATTCCGCACAAGTTTCGGTTAAGCACGAGACATTACGAAGATGTGGCTTGTCATAGGCCGGCAAACGTTTGTAACTTCGTTGCGCACCCAGCGATCGAGGCCGATCCCGGCCCCGGCGCCCCGCAGGTCTCCACGCACCGCGTGGACCGGAAGGAGCAGGAGTGAACAGGAAGGTACGCACCATCGCCCTCGCGGCTGCCAGCGCGGTCGTCGTCGTCGGTGGCATCGTGTTTGCCCAGGGTGCGCTGGCAGCCTCGGGGGCGGACGGCTTCGCGTCCCTCAACGGCGGAACGACGGGCGGTTCCGGCGGATCCACCGTCACCGTGACCAGCCTGTCGGCGCTGACGAAACAGGCCAAGTCAAGCACGAAGCTCATCGTCAAGGTCAGGGGGAGCTTCACCTGCTCATCTGACGTCGTCGTGGCCTCGAACAAGACGATCGTCGGGGTCGGATCCGGATCCGGCCTGACCGGCTGCGGCCTGAGCCTCAAAAAGGGCACCAAGAACGTCATCATCCAGAATATGAAGATCGCGAAGGTCAAGTCGGGAAACGGTAACGGCGACGCCGTGCACATTGATGGCGCGACCAATGTCTGGGTCGACCACAACGACCTGTCCAGCGACAAGAACAGCGGCAAGGACTACTACGACGGCCTGTGCGACATCACGCACGCCGCCGACTACATCACCGTGTCCTGGAACAAGTTCCACGACCACTACAAGGGCACCCTGGTCGGTCACAGCGACAGCAACACCAGCGAAGACACCGGCCACCTGCGCGTGACCTACCACCACAACTACTTCTACAACATCAACTCCCGGACCCCCAGCCTGCGATTCGGCAAGGGGCACGTGTACAACAACTACTTCGTCAACGGCTCGACCGGGGTCCACTCGCGCATGGGCGCCCAGATGCTGGTCCAGAACAACGTCTTCGTCAATGTCTCCACCCCGGTTCAGACGAACGTCGACAGTGACCAGGACGGCTACGTCAACCTGTCCGGGAACGACTTCGGCAGCGGCACCAACAAGATCTCGAAGACCGGCTCGTTCACCAGCCCCGGCTACTCGTACTCACTGACCGCCATCTCCTCGGTCAAGAGCACCGTCACCGCTGGCGCGGGCACCGGAAAGATCTGAACCGCCCTCAGCCGTTCCGTCCCTTTCGAGGCCCCGCGATCGGCCATAGCATCAGTCGGGTGCCACCTCAATCCCCGCGCCTGCCGCTGGCCGGTCTGCTTCTGCTCACCGCCGCCGTGACGGCAGCGGCCAGTGGTTGCGGCCAGCCCGCCGCGACCGGCCGCTGGAGCCAGCCGTCCGCCCCGGCCGGGACGAGCCCCACCGCCCCCGCGCCGTCGGGCTCGCCCACGGCCTCCCGGACCCCGGCCCCGGCCTTCAGCGCCGGTAACCCGAACGGCATCGCGACCGTGCCAGCCGAGGCCAGGGCGGTGGACACCTCGAAGCCGACCCGGGTGATCGGCAAGGGAACGCCCGCCAGCTGCACCTCCGACGCCGTGGTCTCCGCCGTCGCCGCCGGGGGGATCATCACGTTCTCCTGCGGCCCGGAGCCGATCACGATCACGCTCAAGGCGACCGCCAAGATCCGAAACGCCAACGGACCGACCATCGTCCTGGACGGAGGGGGCAAGGTCACCCTCAGTGGTGCCAGCAAGCGCCGGATCCTGTACCTCAACACCTGCGACCAGGCACAGGGCTGGACGACCTCCCACTGCCAGGATCAGGAAACGCCCAGGCTAACCGTGCAGAACCTCACCTTCGCTGACGGCAACTCGACCGGTCAGACCGCCGAGGGCGGGGGCGGGGGAGCCATTTTCGTCCGCGGAGGCAGATTCAAAGCTGTCAATACCAGGTTCGTCCGCAATCGTTGCGATTCGACCGGCCCGGATGTCGGTGGAGCGGCCATCCGAGTGCTCGATCAGTACAAGGATCTGCCGGTCTACATCGTCAACAGCACCTTCGGCGGGGCCTCCGGCCAGGGCGGGGCCTGCTCCAATGGAGGTGCGCTCAGCAGCATCGGCGTTTCCTGGATCGTCCTCAATAGCGTGCTGACCCACAACACGGCGATCGGGGAGGGCGCCAACCCCGCTCGGAGCGGCACCCCCGGCGGAGGCAGCGGTGGGGCCATCTACACGGACGGTGACCGGTTCACGGTCACCCTCGCCGGATCGATCATCGAGAATAATCGCGCGGCAGAGGGCGGCGGAGCCGTCTTCTTCGTCAGCAACAATCGCACCGGCACGATGACGATCCGGGACTCGACCCTGCGCCGCAATCGGAGCGCAGGGTTCGAGACCAAGGGCCTGCCGGGCATCTTCTTCCTCGGGGCGAAGGCCCCGGAGGTCATCCGATCAACCCTGGCCTGACCCCGGGGCGACGACTCCCTCCGCCCCATGGCCTGGTCGTTGAGGGGCACGACTCAGAGCTCGGCCCGTGTAGCGTGTGGTCACTTTGTCCTTGGGGTCAATTCATCCCCATGTCCTTCCGCAGTGCCACCACCATCTTGCAGTGTGCGATGAGATCCGCGTCCGACTTGACCTCGCTGGTGTAATTCAGCCCGTATGGCCAGAAGTGCATTGAATCCCCATGGACGACGGCGGTGGAGTCCCCGGTAATCGCCCGCAACTGGTTGGTCGCGTTGGTGCCAGTCCAGATGCCTCCGGAGAGTTTGGACGACCAAGCACTGTATGTACCGACCCCCACGGTGTGGCCGATTTCGTGCATCGCGGTGATCCGCTGCATCGTTGACGTCGCCCCGAACCGAATCGATCCGTTGATGTTGCCATCGGCTGTCGCGACGCTCGGGTTGTATGAGACGTTCAGGGCCTTGGTGATGGGCGTGTAGCAGTTGTACATGGCAACCGCCTGGTCCATCGCTGCCGTGATCCGGTTGTAGGCGTCGGTCTGCGCAGCTGTCGGGTTGGCCGCCCTACTCAGCGTGTATGTCACGTGCCCGGTCTCCGGGCAACCATTCGCTGCGGGAGTCGTCGCAGCTGGCGGAACCGTCGAGGGCGCCGCCGAGGCGGAAGCCGACGCCGCGGCAGAGGACGGGGCCAGGGTGGTGGATGCCCCGGCAGACGGGCCGGTGCTCACCGCTCCCGTGCATGCGACGCCGTTGAGCGCAAAGCTGGTCGGCACCGGATTGCCGCTGGTGAACGTGCCCTGGAGACCGAAGGTCGCCGTCGCGCCAGTGCTGATCGTGCCGTTGTATCCGAGGTTGGTCGCCGTGACCTGTGTGCCGGTCTGGGCGACGGTGGCGTTCCACGCGGAGGACACTCGCTGATCCGACCCGAAGGACCAGGTCACGGTCCATCCGTTGACCGAGGCGGCCAGATTCGTCACCCCGACGGAGGCGACGAACCCGCCCGCCCACTGCGAGGTGACGGTGTACGTCGCCGAGCATCCCGCCGCTGCTGCTGCCTGCCCGGCGGTGAGCAGCGTCCCGCCTCCGATCGCCGCCGCCGCAACGGCGGCAGCGGCGAAGGCCGCCTTTCTGCGGGACGGATGGGTGACACGAGCCATGGCCGAACCTCCATTTCCACCGATCTCGGCCGGGGCTTTGCCTCGGGGTTCCCAGATCCGAACCCGCGCGGGCCTGCGGAGTCCACACCCCGGACATCGAGAGGGATCCATCCGGAAGGCTAGCGGAATCTCCGGAGCCATGGCCAGTCCCAGACGACGCGGACGCATCGGCAAGATCGTCCCTTGGATACCTGAGACGAGCCCGGGACAGCCCGCTCGTCACACCGACCTCCCTATGGACTCCTTTTGACCCTTTAAGACTCAGCGGAAAGGCCCCTTCGGGGATCCCCACCCTCCCTCAAACCGACCCGACATACCAGTACCTACTAGCATGAAACAGTCACCACAGTGGATGAACCATTCCGGGGCAGGCGACCCACCCAGGCGACCCACCCAGGCGACCCACCCACCCGAACGGCGAGGCCCGCCTCAGAAGTACCGAAAGCTGCCCAGGTCTTGCGAGACGCGGCAAGCCTTCACGAAGGCTTCATGCCGCCGCCCGTGGTTGCTTCACACCCGGACCCGATGCTGGAACCAGCCGAAATGATCCGGCAGATGTGACCACAGCGAGGAGATGACAGCAATGAAACTCAACCGCAAGGGCGTGGTGCTCGGCACGGTGGCGCTCGGATTCGCCGGCGCACTGGCCACCGGCATCGGGATCGCCCAGGCCGACCCTGGGCCATCGCCGCAGGCCACGACCTCGGCTTCCCAGGGGCCCGGTCTCGGCCGCGGCCAGGGGATGATGGTCGGACAGCGGGCCTGCTTCAGCGCCGCCGCAACCTATCTGGGGCTCAGCGAGACCGATCTGCAGGCGCAACTCCGATCCGGCAAGACGCTGGCGGATCTCGCCAAGGCCCAGGGCAAGTCGGAGTCCGGCCTCAAGGACGCGATGGTCGCGGCAGCCAAGCAGGCGATCGACGCCAATACCGCGCTGACGGCCGAGCAGAAGGCGACCGCGCTCGACCAGGCCACGAGCCGCATCGAGGCAATGATCACCCGTTCCCACCAGCCAGGTGCCGGCCTGGGCAGGAAGGGCGGGGGCGGGGGCGGGTTCGGCCGGGGTCTGGGGAACCAGACGTCCTGACCCCCCGCAGCGGCGGGCCGCCAGTATCCGCCCGGCAGGGCAGCAGCAACGCTCCTCTGCCGGGCGGATACTGCGCCTCCCGCAGATCCCCCGGAGGGTCCTGTGCCCTCCTGCGGGGCCGAAGGC
>JAFGOK010000452.1 GCA_016926535.1 Micromonosporaceae bacterium
CTGGCGGTGTTGGCCCGGTCGAGAGCGGCGAGCATCCTCCACAGGTCCACCGCGATGGTGTCGACCTCCAAGTGGTACCGGTCGATGCCGCGGTCGAAGATGATGAACTTCGCGTCCTTGGCGCCGGTGGCCTTGCGAAGGACGCTGCGGACGGTGCCGACGTCGGTGCGGATGCGCTTGATCGCGGTGTCGGGGTCGAGGCTCGGGTGCAGGTGCGCGGCGAGTTGTTCGGGGCTGCGGCCGGCCGGGTGGGCGGCCAGGACAGCGAGGACCGCGTAGGAACCGGACCGCATGCCGCTGGTCACCGGCCCGGCGTCGGTGGTCAGGGTGGTTGGGCCGAGCACGGTCAGGCGTACCAGGGGTGGGGTATCGCCGCTGGTGGGGATGATGACCGGCTCGGTCCGGGCGGGAAGCTCAGTTGTGGATGGGTCGTCGACGCTGGTGCCGGCCTCGGGGCGGGGCAAGGTGGAGGCGATCATGTCGAGTAGGGCGGGGAGATCGGCGGCGGCCAGGGTGGACAGTCGTCCGATCTCGGCCTGGTCGGAATCGGGGGTGCCGTCGGCGGAGACGTTGATGGTGGGGAACCCGTCGTGATTGCCGAGCACGATGGGATGGAGGTCGAGGGCTCCCCGGTGCGTTCCGACAGCCTGGATCCGGGCGGCGTGTCGAGGTACGGCGTCGATGAGCAGCACGTACGGGGGTTGGGGCTCGTCCCGGCTGGGGTGGGTGTTCAGGTCGGCGACGCAGGTGAGGTCGAGGCTGTCCAGCACTCGCCGGCGGGTGATCATCTCTTCTTCGGCGTGGGTGATGGCCGCGACCGGATCGGGGAGAACGAGGAGGCGTTCGCCTTCGAAGGCGGTGCCGTCGGGGTCCAGCCCGGCCGGGGGGACTCCGTCTGGCAGCAGTCGGGCGAGGGTTCCGGTGGTGGTGACCACGATGGGCCGCCGGTCGGGGGTGTCCAAGACGGCGGTGGTCAGGGCGGCGGCGAGGATGGCTCGGGCGGCGGGTTCGGCCCCGGGGCCGGTCAACGCGAGGCCGGGGCCGGGGAGGGTGAACAGGCTGATCTCCGCCCCGTGCCCGTCGACACCGACGGGCACGGCCACCTCAGGCGGGTCGGGCAAGGTGGCACACGCGGGCCGCTCGGAGCCGGGGTCGACCGCTGACCCCCGGGACGTGGCTTGGTCGGCGAGGGCGATCGAGGTGGGGATTGGCGACGGGTCGGGTTCCGAGCGGATGGGGATCGGGAACTCCAGCCGGGCTTGGCGGCGGGCGCGCAGCCGTACCAGCGTGGAGATGATCGCGATGGCGGCGGCCAGGCTGAGGCTGATCCAGCCTTCGGTGGGCAGCGTGATGCCCCGATCGCTGTGGTCTTCGGATCGGTGCGACGGGTTCTCGGAGGTGTCCGAGGCTGTCGGCGACGGGGTGCTGCTGTCGGTGGCGGATGGGGCGGTAGTCGGGGCGGTGGACGATGGTCCGGCGCTGGGACTGCCCGGTGGGGCGGTACTCGGCCCGGTTCCGGGATTGGGTGCTGGGGCGGTCGGGGTACTCGGGGCCGGGTCCGGCTGGGTTGGTTCGGTCTGGGGTGGAGGTGCGATGGCCTGGTCGGGATCGCGGGCCGGGAGGGCGAGGACCCAGCCGATGTCGATCTCGTCCGGATCGGTCAGCCGATACCCGCCTGCTTGGGGCTGGCCTCGGTTCAGTTGGTAGATCTCTCGCCACCGGTAGGGGTCACCGAGCTTGGCCTCGGCGATGTCCCACAGGTTGTCGCCCTTGACGACGTGATGAACTCCTCCAGGTGCGTCGGCGGCCCAGGCCGGGATGTCCGTGCTGGTGGTGATCGAGACGGTCAGCGCTACTGGAGTGACGTGGGTGGCCGGTCGCTGCACCGGGGCCGCGAGGTGATCGGTCAGCGGCTCGGCGACCGGGCGGGCGGGTGCTACGGCGACCGCCGGACGATGCGCGGCGGCGTCCGCTGCCGCCGCTGCCGATGAGCCGAGGGCGCCTCGGAGGCTGTCAGTCAGGATCGCGCCGATGATGGCTCCGATCAGGATGGCAGCCACCGTCCGCATCGGTCCACGTCGGACAACTTGCAGGCCGCCTCGACCAGCCCGGAGTTGGCTGGCTTCCGCGCACGCTGCGATGACCTCCACGAGGACGTCCCGGAGGAACAGCGCCCACAGCAGCCAGCCGCCGGTGGCCAGTACCGCGAAGATCATGGAGTCGGACCAGGGGCTGGTCAACGCCGATACGAGGTCTCCGACGCTGGGTACGGCGGTGGGATGGGTCCAGCCCAGCCACCGCAGCGGCCACCCAGCCGTGACCACCAGGAGTCCCGGCACTCCGGCGATGAAGCCGAGCAGGGCACCTGCGGCCAGCAGCGCCCGGAACCAGCGGGCGAGGACTCGTATCATGATCGACCCACCTCTCCTTGGGGGCTCAGGCGGCTGGTCCGGTGACGCCCTGGACAGCGGCGGCGCTGGCGGTGGCTGAGACCCGCAGGTCGGCCACGCCCACCAGTTGGAGCAGTTGGGTACTCCTGGTGCGGCGCACGGTGACGGTGACGATCTCGGTGGTCGCACTGGCCTTCCCGTCGAGCCCGGCATTGGTGAGCCACGTCTGCGCGGCCTGTGCGGCGCGGCTCGGGTCCAGGCGGGCGATCCCGGTACTGCGGTAGTACCCGAGGTCCAGTTGCTGCGCGCCCTGCCGGGCCGCCGCCTGGGCCTCGTCGAGAGCCTGGACCTTCGCGGACAGGGCCAGTCCGCCATCGAGGACCAGTCCGGCGACGGCGAGCAGCGCGACGCAGAACACCACGGCGAACGCGGTGACCCTCCCGGAGTCCCCACCGGTACGGTCGCGCACGCGGCGGAACCATCTCCGCAGATAGTTGATCATGACGGGATTCCTCTCCACTGATCGACCGGCGAGGTTGCCTCACCTGCGACGTCGCGGTGTCCTGGCACGTCCAGCAAGACCAGATCGCCGAGGGGAACCTCGCATGTCACTCGTACGGTGACCGCTCCGCCGGGGGTGAGCGTGCCGGTCAGCGTCACGCTGGCGTTCTGGCAGGTGACGACTCGGGAGGCGAGGGTGTCCAGCGCCGCGTGTTCGGCGGCGGCCGGCGCGGTGCGGTCGGTGCGGGCCAGGGACGCGGCTCGTGCTCCGGCGCTGGCGGCGGCGTCGAGGTCCAGTTGCGCTGACACCAGCCGCCCGCAGAGGACCACCAGGAGCAGGAACATCACCAGCAGCGGGGTGATCAGCGTCAGCTCCGCCGTGGCCGAGCCCGCGTCGCGGGCGGCTGTCACCGGCCGCACCCGCCGATTGCGGGTCATGGTGCGTCTCAAGCCGCCGGGCGGGGAGTCGCCGAGCGCACTGCCAGGTTCTCGTGGTGTGCGCCCGCCCCGCCCGCCGCCGTTTGGCCCATCGAGGTTCGGCGTTGGCCTGGGGCTGTGGGTAGCACGCGGCGTGCGTCTCCCGCGCGCTTGGCCCGATCGCGCCGCGACGAGGAACAGCGCCCGGCTCGTGGCGGATGCTCGCGGCCTCATAGCAGGTGCCTGACGGCGACGAACGCGAGTGCGGTGACCACGAACAGGACAAAGGCGATTGCCGGCAGCGACGCGGGCGGCGGGATGGGATGGGCGATCAGCTCCTCTACGAGATCGAACAGCGCCCGTTGCTCCCGCGGGTCGTCGTCGAGAATCATTCGGTACACGTCGCCGTCTCTGGGGTCATCCACTTTGGCGGCGACATCGGTGAGATATGCGGCGAACCGGGCGTCCGCGTCGGGCGGATCGGTGGGCCTGCCGTCGGCAGTGGTCATCTGTCACTCCTTTCAACGGGTCATACCGCGACCCGCAGCACCGTCACGCATCCGGACCGTTCCACTGCGACGGCCCGAGGGGCGGGGCGGATCCACCGCCCTTGGCGACTCACGGCGTGCCGCCCGGCACGAAGACCTCAACTGGACGGACCACGACCGCCTTGACCGACCAGTGCACTCCGGGTACGACTGCGTTGGCGGTTCCGATGATCTCGACGCGGACCTCGGTGGCGGTCCGGGTGACGGTCACCTGTGGGTTCTGAAGGATGGTGTGCCCGAGCGCGGCGAGGGTGTCCTTCCCTGCCCGTTGCCCGGCGTCGGCGCTGGACTGGTAGGCGGCGGCCACGTTCGCCGCTCGGCTCGCGGCGGCCTGCGCGACGTGGGTGGCGTGCATCCAGACCCCGGCCTGGACGACGACCATGATGATGAGCAGCAGCAGCGGCATCGCCACGACCAGCTCGGCCGTTCCGGCCCCAGCGTCCCGGCGGACGCTGACTCGTCGCCAGCGGACCGCGAGGCGACGCCGGAGAGACCTGCGGAAGGCGCGCCGGAGTTGGTGGGGCGCCGGGCCGGGCACCGCTGGGGAGGTGAGGTGCCCGGCCCGACCGTCGGGGAGGCAAACCGCCGCTGGCATGTCGACTCGGCCCTCTCAGCCCAGTTCGAGGGCGTTGGCCTTGGCAACAATGATGGCGCTGATCGCGGCGATGGCGGCCAACGCGAGAGCGACCAGCAGGGCGGTGACGAGCACTGTCTCGGTGGTGTATCCGGCGTCGCCGGTGTCGCGGACGGCCCGCCAGCGGCGGCGGATCTCGGTGGTGAGGTGGGTCAGCAGGATCGACATGGCGAAACCTCGATTTCTGGCTGTACGGCTGTGGTCGGTTCGGGATTGGTGAACTGGCGGGTGGGCTACATGCCGCCGAGGACGCCTGCCATGGCCGGGTACCCGAGGAAGATCAAGAATCCGGCGAACAGGGCGACGATGGGTAGGCTCATGCGTTCGGTGGCGGCGTTGGCCTCGCCTTCGGCCTCGGTCAACTGCCGTTGCCGCAACGCGAGGGCCCGGGACCGCAACGAGGCGCGGACCTTGGCGCCTTCACTGCCGGCCAGCCCGACCGTGGCCGCCAGTTGCTGCAGTTCGGCCAGGCCGAGGCGTCGGCCGAGGGCACCGAGGATGTCCCAGGGTGGTACCCGGGCCAGGCGGGCCTCGGCGAGGGCGTAGCGCAGTTCGGCGTACGCCGGTCCGGACCCGACTTTGGCGGCCTCGTCCAGGGCCTGGTCAACCCCCGCCCCGGAGGCCAGGCCGATGACGACCAGGTCCAGGAACGAACTCAACGCGTCGCGGAACGCGGTGCGGTGTTTGACCGCCTCGCTGTGGACGGCCAGGTCGGGCAGGAAGAACCCGCCGACCGCGCCGAGCAGCGTGGCCACCACGGGGATCGCGAAGCCGAGGCGAAGCCCGACCAAGGCCAGCAGGAGCGTGGTCAGCGGTACCAGCAGCAGCCCGAACACCGCCGAGGTCGCCTGCTCGGCCAGGTGGACCTCGACGGGCTTGTCCACACAGGCCAGATCCTGTCGGGTCCGGGCACCTGGCAAGCCGAGACGACTCAGCCGGGCTGCGGCCGGCCGTCCCCACCGCCCCGCCCATCCAGCGGGTGGGCTGTCGGAGTCCACCGATGGGGTCTCTGGCGGATCGAGGATCTTCTCCAGGCGGGGAGGTCGGGGAAACAGGCCGACGACGATCAACCACAGGCCAAGACCGGTGCCCAGGCCAGCGAGCAGGACCCAGCCCGTCATGACCCCACCACCTCGGTCTGCGAAGCGGCCGGGTTCGCGGCGACCTGGAGGATGCGGGTGCTGTCGCGGTCGCGCATCAATCTCGCGAGCCAGGCGAACGCTCCGGCGAAGCAGCATCCGGCGGCGACGAGGACCAGCTGCCCGATCGGGGTGTCGAACGGGCGCAGGTAGCCCCGATTGGCGACGACGAGGAACCCGGCCATCGCCAGGGTGGCGCCGACAATCACCCTCGCGGAGGTGCGGTTGGTGGCCCGGCTGGCGGCGATGCGCTGCCGGGAGGCGACCTTCGCCCGCGCGGATTCCGCCAGTTCTCCGAGGGTGTCGCCGAGTTGCCCCGCCGCGCCCTTCGCGGCCAGTAGCAACCCGGCGACCACGAGATCGGCGGTCGGGTCGGCCAGGTCGGCGGCGAAGTGCCGCAGCGCGTCCGACAGCCGCCAGCCGCGCCGCAACCGGATCGCCAGCCCGGTGACCTCGTCGCGGATCGGCTCGGGGGCCTCGATGGCGCTGGCCAGGATGGACTGTTCCAGGCCGGCGGCGGCGGTCAGGTTGTCGCGGAGCGATTCGGTCCAGGTGGCGATCGCCTCGATCCGGGCGACTCGGCGGGCATGGCCCCGGTCGGGGCCGATGATCGCGGGTAGCACCCACGCGCCCGCCCCGCACAGGGCGGCGGCGACCGGCCACCGGGTCACCAGACCGACGAACGCGCCCGACCCCAGGCAGAACAGTAGGCGCCGCCGGTCAACCGGCCCACGGGCCAAGATCCGACTCGACCAGCTCGACTCCACCTCGAGATCGGAGGGTGCGTCCGGACGGCCGATCAGCCCGAGGACGACCAGCAGCAGGCCCAGCCCGGTGCCGAGCCCCAGCAACGCGGCGAGGGGTACGGTCAGCGTCATGTCTGCCACCCCCCACCCGGGGTGGTCCGGGCGACCTCAAGGAGCCTCGGGTCGAATCCGTTCCGGGCCAGGGTCGCCAGCAGCGGGGTGGACAGCGGTGCTCCCGGAACGGCCCGCCCACCCGCGTCGGGGCGGAACAGTTCGTTGGAGGTCACCTGCAGCCCGTCGGCCCCGGTGACTTCTCGGACCGAGGTGATCACTCGGCGGGGCTGGTCGGGGTCGTCGGCGAACCCGAGGTGGACGACCAGGTCGACGGCCTCGGCCACCAGAAGGTTCGTGGTCGCAGCATCGAGGCGCTCTGGGGACTGCGCGGCGTACAACGCGAGTTTCTTGAATACCCCGGCCGACGAGGAGGCGTGGATGGTGCCCAGGCTGCCGTCGTTGCCCTGGCTCATGGCGTTGAGCATCGGGATGACCTCGTGGCCGCGGACCTCGCCGACGATCACCCGGTCCGGCGACATCCGCAACCCGGTCCGAAACAGCTCCGACAGGCTGATCGCGCCTTCGCCTTCGATGTTGGCGTCGCGGGCCTGCAGCGGCACCACCTCGCCGTGGGCGGCCCGGTCGCCTTCCAGGGCCAGCTCGTAGGTGTCCTCGATGGTCACGATCCGCTCAGACGGGTCGAACACGCTGGCCAGGGCCCGCAGCAGAGTGGTCTTCCCGGCCCCGGTGCGACCGGCGATCAGGATGTTCAACCTGGCGCGCACCGCGGCGACCAGCAGGGCGAGGAGCAGCGGGTTGAGGGTGCCCAGCCGGAGGAGATCGTTCATGGTGACCTTCAGGTAGCCGTGCCGGCGGATCGAGATCGCCGGCCGCTTGGTGACGGCGAGCACCGCGTGCAGCCGGGAACCATCGGGCAGTTGCAGGTTGAGGATCGGAGCGGCTCGATCCCAGCGGCGTTCCTCACCCCCGTCCCCGCCCAGCTCGGCCCGCCCGGCGTCGGCGGCCAGACGACGTACCAGGTCGATCAGCTCGGCGTCGGAGTCGGCGACGGGTGCGACCCGGTGCCGGCGGCCGTCGCTGAACCGGACGGTGACCTGGTCGCAGCCGATCGCATGGAGTTCTTCCACGTCCTCGCGCCCCAGCCAGGGCTGCAGCCCGCCCATACCCAGCAGCGTGTTGGCGAGACTCTGCCCGACCCGAGACTCCACGCTCGGATGCAGCGGGGGCTGGCCGGCGCGCATCCGGCGGGCCGCGTCCTCATCAAGAGCCTCGGTGATCAGCCGCAGGGTGAGCGCCCGCTGGTCCTCGCCCGCCAGGAGACCCCCGGTGGACTCCTCCTACGCGCGGGTGGCGCGGGTCAGCCGCTCAGCGACCTGGCGGCGCAACTGGCGCACGGTCGTGATCTCACTGTCCTCGCCCGACCCCGGAGGCGGAGGTTGGGCCGGGTGCCGGTGCCCGTTGGCCGGAGTGCGAGGCGTCGTGGTCACTGGAAACGGGACGAATGGCGAACTCATCGGAGCACCTCCCGATCCGGCACCTGGGCGGAGACTGGACCGGTCAGAGCGGGTGCGAGGTCCTCCAGCAACCGGGACAGCGAGACCAGCAGGGGCAGACGCCGCCACCGCCTGCCGGGAAGGAGATCCCCCGCGAGGATGCCGGCGGCTCGGCGGTCAGCTGGCAGAGGACCTGTCACCCGTACCGCCGCCGGGTCGGCGGCCAGCTCTCCAGCGAGGTACTCGGCGATCGCGTCGGCCACCTCACCCGGCGGATACGTCCCGCCCGGGGCTAGCAGCACGACTAGGCGCCCGGAGACCAGGTCGAGCAGGTCGGCCAAGTGCTCGCGCAGGTGTGTCAGCTCCTCGACCCGGGAACGGGTCAGCACCAGAACCACGTTGGCCGCCGCGAGGAGGGGCCGGACCGGTGAGCCGGGATCCCACCGGCCGCAGTCGGCCACGACGAGGCGCTCCGCGTGGGTCAGGGTGGTGTTGCCGGGGCGGGTCAGCTCACCCAGCGCGGCCCTCGTCTGCGCTCCGCTGGGTGGGGCGACCACCAGGTCCACCGGGTGATGGCGCAGCCGCAGCTGCCGCTCGACGGCGGTGAACACCTCGATCGTATCGGCGTGCCGGGTGCGGCTGGCCGCCGCCAGGTCCACCAAGCTCGGTGCGGGGGCCAGCCGGTGCCGGCGCATCAGGTCTCCGCCGGCTGGGTCGCACTCCACCAGGACCGGCCGCCACGCGGGCGGGGCGATCGCCGCCAGAGCAAGGGCGGTCGTGGTCGAGCCGCCGGTTCCCTTGCAGTAGATCGTCGCGATCAGGGGCATGAGAATCAGCTCCCCTCGGGTGAGGTCTGCACCAGCACGACGCCCCCGGACCCGGCTCCGGCCAGCCGGCCGGCGTCGGCGGCGTCCAGCAGCAGGGAGACGACCGTGGCCCCCTGGCCGTCTCCGGCCAGGTCCACGCCGAGCACCACAGCCGGGATCGGCCGGCTGCCGGTCGTAGTCACAGTGCCGCCCGCAGACTGCTGACTCGTGGCCGCCGGAGCGGGCTGGTTGGTGGCGGGGGCGCCAGCGGCGACGTAGGCCAGCACGTGCGCTCCGGTCACCAGACCCTGCGGGTACTGGCCGGGCTTCACGGCGATCGAAGCGGCGACCTTGCCGGCCGGGGGAAAGGCCGCGTCTCCGACCAGGGCCGCGGTCAGCAGCGTGCCCGGTAGCAGCGGTACTACCGCCGTCCGGCCGATGACTCGCTCGGAGGCGGACGCGGCGATCAGTGTGACCGTCGCGTCCCCGGCGGCCGAGACGGTTCGCAGGTCAGCGGCGGCGAACGTCTGTCCGGCGGCCACCGGCCGCGCCACCGCGAGGACCTGCACCCGGTCGCCCAGGCGGACCGCCCCGTAGGCGTAGCCGAGGACACACACCACGACGAGGAGCCCACCGAGTGCGACGAACGGCATCCGCCGCCGTCGCCGGGCCGCTCGCCAGGGACCCCGCCCGGCGCGCACCGGGATGGTCGGTTGCGTTGTGGTCATACCCGCGACAGGGCGCACGGAACCTGGCGCCATGACATCCTCCCCATCAGGCGCTTGGTGAACGGTGGATCTCTTACCCGGTGATGACCGCCTGGGACTCGGCCACCCGCACCGGCACGGTGCCGGCCGTGTTCAGCCCGGCGATGGTGCCCGACTGCCCGGCCCCGGCCCAGGTGACCTCCCACGTGATGGCCACGGTGACCGAGAACGCCGCTCCGGCGGAGCCGGCCGACGAGCGCCGGTAGGTGTACCCACAGTCCGGCGACGAGGCCATCGGATCGGTACCGGCCTTCCACGGCGTACCCGGGCCGGTACAGGTCACCGAGCCGCCCTCACCCAGCGACCACACCGCCTTGACCGGCCGGGCCGTCGCGGTCACCGAAACCCCGGGAACCGAGGCGGTCGCCGACTGCGACTGCCAGGAACCTTGATCCAACGCGAGCCACGTCGGCAGGTTCACCAACTGGTCCCCGGAAGGATTGAGCCGGACTGAGACCTTCGGCAGCAGCAACTTGGCGCGAGCCTGCCGAGCCAGAGTCTCCGGGGACACCGCTGGCGGGGCCCCAGCGATCCAGATCGGACCGGGAATGGCCACCACCGTGCCGTCGTCCTCATAGCACGTCTTGAAGTACCAGCCGCCCTCCCCGACCGGCTGACCTCCCATCGCCGCGATCGTCTCCGGCGAGGGCTGGGCTGGGGCGTAGACACACCGAGCCCCGCCCGACGAGTCGTCTCCACCTCGGTGGTTTCCAGCGTTGCTGTTGCCTGGGGTGCGTTGTCTGTTGCCGCTGTTGTTGCTCTTGCTGCCGGCCTGGACCTCACAACCTGGTCTTGTGGAGTTCTGGCCGCATTCCACGTTGCCACTGCCGCCTCCGGCGAGGGCCGGAGCCGTGAGGAGACCGATCGCGAGGAGGGACATACAGCCGGTTGCCGCCATGCGGCTTGCTGGGGTCAGCATGTGCCGGCCTCCTCCAGGGTGAAGGCGCTGACTTTCCAGGTTCCGTCAGTGCGTTTTGCGGTAGCGGTCGTGCGGTGTCGTCCGCCTGGGTTGTCGTCCCACAGCTCGCCAGAGGTCGTGTACTCCAGCCATCGTTCGTCGTTGACGCAGTCCAGGATGGAGACTTCGGTCGGATCGGATTCCGGCCGCACGCTCGTCACCCGAGGGTCGATGATCAGATCTCCCTTGATGATCTTGCCCTGATGCTGATTGGTGGCCAGCGCGCTGACGATGAGCTTGAGCGCCTGGTCAGAGGCGTACGTGCGGATCGCCGGTGCGTCTGGGTTGGAGGTCTTGCCAGCCTCGACGAACGCGGTCCACATCCCGCGATATGCGGCGGTGGCCTGGGCGCCTGCGTCGGCGATTGCCGGATCGGTCCAGGACGCTGAGGCCGCTACGGTCTTCGAAGGACCGGCTGCGGGCCCGTCGTGGCGCTCGCAGCCACCGGTCGCGGTGAGGGCCAGCGCCGCGGTCATCGCGCACATGGTGATGTTGGCTGGTGTCATCCGCTGGACACCGGCCGTGGGTACTGTGCAGGGGTGTGATCTGAACCTGGCCATGGTCAACCTCTCCGTTGCGGCATGATCAGGAACGCCAACAGCCACTGGTGTGGCGCGGTGATGGAGCCTTCAGCCGTACTGCTCGGGCATCGGCTGGAGGTGGTGCGATGGCCAAGCCCAGTGACCACGATGAGTGCGATGATATGCACGGCAGGTGGTGTTGTGTCAACGCCTGGTGCCAGTACTATCTCATTTGTAAACATCGACGGCTGGTCTCGCTGATGCCCAAGGAGCCCCGGATGGTTGGAGAAGACCAAGAACCCGACGGGCCGATTGACCGTCTCAACCATCTGTTCCAGACCGTACGTCGGCCAGACGGCCGGTTCTGGAGCGATCGGGCGGCGGCCAAGGCGCTCAGCGACAGCGGCCACTTGATCTCACACACGCAGATCGGTCACATCCGCGCGGGTCGGCGCGAGCCGCGATTCGTCGACATGGTGGCCTTCGCCGAACTGTTCGGGCGCGACCCGAGCTACTTCACCGAAACTGCCCCCCGCCCCTCGTCGTCGAGGTCCTCGGCCGACGCTTTTGCCTCCGGCGCTCGCCTCGCGGAGAAGATCGAGCTGCTGTTCACCGCTGTCCACCCTGCCGACCGCGGCCCCTACACCGAGCAGGAGGTCGCATCGGGGATCGACCGCTGCGGCGGGCAGGTCTCGGAGACAGATATCAGACAACTGCGCACCGCCGGATGTCTGGCTGACGCCACGCACCTGGAAGCTCTGGCCGCGTTTTTCGATGTTGACTCAGCCTATTTTGACCTGGTCCGTGGCGGGGATATCGAACGCGACCTTCGTGCCATCGTCGCCATGCGGGATCTTCAGGTCCGCAGGATCGCTGCCCGCGTGTGCGGGCTCAGTGACGCTAGCCTCGAAGCGGTGGCACAGATCGTCGAACAGGTCGTCACGGCACTGGAGTCTCAGCCGGACGCTCAACGAACCATCAACCGGCCACCATATTCATGATCTTTATGTCATGGCGGAGTGCGAGCAACACCGAAGGGAACGGTGAAATGAAGGCAGCCCAGATTCGTCACCGCTGCCTACGGCGTCTGGCAGACCTGGGCGACCAAGTGGAGATCCCGCGCCCGTTTGACGCGACCGAACTCTCGCGTCAGGTCAGCAGCCTGCTCGGACACGACATCGCGCTGGTCGCCCTGCCGATGGCGACAGGCGCACCGTACGGGGTCACCCTCTTCACCGACGACGCCCACGTCATCGCCTATGAACGGCATACCAGTCGAGTTCATCAGGACCACATCATCGCCCATGAACTCGGGCATGTCCTCCTCGGACACCTCGGGGTGGAGATCGATACTGATCAAGCCGCCAGTCAGTTGTTTCCCGCGCTCAAGCCTGCGCTGGTGCGGCGCATCCTCAGACGCACCGGTGTCTACACCAAGGCCGAGGAATTCGAGGCGGAAACCATGGCCACCCTGCTGCTGGAACTGGGCAACCAGCGATCGCGCGTACCTGGCGATCAGACCGCGCCCCAGCACGCCGAGGCCGCAGCCAGGCTTCGTGATGCTCTCGAAGACCGGATCTGGTAGTCGGGACGATCATGCTGACTGTGTTGTACGCCATTTGCGCGATGTGCGGCTGGGGTGCGCTCGGACAGCTGGCCTGGATGTCGCGGAACCGCTGGAATCCTCCCCGGGCGGCCCTGCTCACGGGGTTCGCACTGCTGGCCATCGGGATGAGTATCTGGACCTTGTCCCTGGCCATCGGCCTGGACTCAGTCGAAGCCGATGAACTGGTCCGGGTCTGTGCGCACCTGTGTGTCATGGGAATCGCCGCAACCGCAAGCGTGGGACTGCTGCACCTGGCGCACCCGAGCGCCGTCGCTCGGCCGCGCGGCCGTCGGCGCATCCTCGGGGCCACGATAGCCGCGATCCTGCTCGTCGCCCTCTACCTGCGAATTCGCGGCATCCACCCGCCAGCCAGGCTCAACGTCGAAGATGCCCGCCATCTCGCGGTCACCGTCTACCTCGTGGTGTACCTCGGTACCGTGGCCGTGTACTCGATCGACATCACTCGGCTGCTGTGGAGGCTCGCAACGATCACGACGCGTCCGTGGCTCAGCCACGGGCTGCGGGTCGCTGCGGTAGGTGCGGCCTTGGGGGTTCCGTACGCAGTCAGCAAGGCCGGCTATGCTGTCAGCTTCTGGCTGCGGTTGGATCCGCCTAGCGAACATGTGACCACTGGGCTGCTGCTGACGGCCAGTTCGCTGCTCTACGCCATCGGCTTGACCATGCCCGCCTGGGGCCCCTCGGCCGACGGTGCCCGGCGCTGGCCTCGTCGGCTGCGCTGCTACCGCCAACTGGAGCCACTGTGGCGCGACCTTGCCAGCGTCGTCCCGCACCTGGTCCTCGACGGCGCTCGCCAGCATCGTCGGTACCCGCTGCGCGGCCTTGGGTTCGCATTGCACCGGCGGATCGTGGAGATCAGCGATGCTCGCCTGGCGTTGCGGGCATATACCGATGCGACCGTCGCGGAGCAGGCCCGGCGTGCCGGCGAACGTGAGGCATATTCGGGGAAAGAACTTGACGCATACGTCGAGGCTGCCCGGATCGCTGCGGGGGTTGCGGCGCTGCGCAC
>JAFGOK010000453.1 GCA_016926535.1 Micromonosporaceae bacterium
GCCGGGCAACTGGTTGAGCAGTTCCAGGGCGACAGCCCCCGGAGGCAGGCTGACCGGCCCCAGCGCGACCCCGGCCACGACCGCAGCGCCGAGTGCGACCAGCCCTGCGACCACCCAGCGGGCCCGGAGCCGCGCCGGACGAACGCCGTCCGGCGCCTGGCTGCCAGGACTCCCGGGAGGGTCGCCGGGGGAAGCGGCGGGCTGGGGCGGCGCAGCCGCCCCAGCCCGCGACCGCCTGTTCACGATCACGTCAAGGGGACTCTCGCCACCGCGTCCGCGACGACGCGGAGGAAGTCGACCACCCGGGGCCCCCACCGGGAGGCGATATCGTCATCGAGCGCGACGACCTGGTGCTGGCGCACGGCGGTCAGATCGGCGTATCCGGGACGGGCTGCGACCGTCTCTGCGGACTGCTGGCAGCACTTGCTGTCGGCCAGGAACATCAGGGCTGGGTCGGCCTCGATCAGGGCCTCACCCGACAGCTGGGGATACCCGCCCCCGACCGGGTCTGCGGCGTCAGCGACGTTTTCCAGGCCGAGGAGTGCGTACACCGAGCCGATGAACGTCTTGGAGGTCGCGGTATAGAGCGTCGGATCCAGCTCGTGGAAATACGTGATCTTCTCGGTCCTCGGCTTGACGTTCTTCACGATCTCCGAGATGTCGTCGCGCATCCGGTTGACGAGCGTGCCGGCTTCGCTGGCATGCCCGGTCAGCGCCCCGAGATCGCTGATCTGCGTGTAGGAATCCTCCAGCGTCGTGGCTGCCGGTGCGACATACGTGGGGATCTTCAACGCCTTCAGCTGATCGACTATCTTGTTGGTATCCGAGCTGAGGACGACCAGATCGGGGTTTTTCGCTGCGATGGCCTCTGCGTTTGGCTTAAATCCGGACAAATCGGTCTTTGGTGCCTCTGCGGGATAGTTCGACTGATCGTCCACTGCGACGACCTGTGAACTGGCCCCGACGGCGAACAGCATCTCGGTCGTCGTCGGCGACAGCGAGATGATGTGCGACGGCCGCCGGTCCAGGCTGACCGATCCGACGGTCACGGGGAAGGCCCCGCTGGTGGCCTTGGCGGTGCTGGGTCCCTCCTCGCCGCCACAACCAGCCAGGGCGAGGGCCGCAGCCACTGCGGCAACGACGACAGCCGATATCGGTCTACTCATGTCAGTCCTCCTGTCGGTCGAGGTCTGGTGCTCCGCCGACAGGTCACATGTACCGCAACCGGTCCGCGAGGCGCCCTTCCCCGAGAGCGCGGGTCGCGACCATCTCCGCAGGCGGCCTGGCTGAGCTCACGGATCCGACCCGGTGCGCGGCGCTGGCGCTACGCACAAAACGGTCACAATGAGCATCACAGTTGCGGGACAGCGTCGGATTGGCACCGACTTCGCTGCGAGGCGGTCGATGTGACGATATCCCATCGAACGAACTCGCTCCCACCAGCGCCGACGCTGGTTGTCCACACGTGGAGCGCGGTTATCCACAGGTTAGGGGGTAGGTTGTCCACAGTCTGTGGACAACCTCTCAGGCCCAGACCCGCTGCGGATGCCTCCGGCGCTCTGCGAGCGGCACCGGCGCCTCGAAGGTCCGGACGATGTCGTACCTGGTGTTGCGCTCGACTGGCTGGAATCCGGCGTCGCGAATGAGCTCAAGCAGGTCGTCCCGATGCATGATCGACGGCGTGCCGTAGCGATCGGCGTCATGTGTGATCTTGTATTCGACGACCGACCCGTCCAGATCATCGGCGCCGAAGTTCAGCGAGAGCTGGGCGAGCGAGAGACCGTGCATGACCCAGAAGCACTTCAGATGTGGAATGTTGTCGAGCAGCAGCCGGGATATCGCGAAGACCTTCAGCGACTCCGCTGGTGAAGCCATGGTCGTGCGTGACTGGAGGCGGTTTCGCGGATCGCCGTCAGCATCATGCTGATAGCGCAGGGGGATGAACACCGAGAACCCGCCGGTCTCATCCTGCATGGACCGCAGGCGAAGGACGTGGTCGACCCGGTGCTCCGCAGACTCGATGTGCCCGTACAGCATGGTGCACGGCGTTCTCAGCCCCTTGCCGTGCGCGATGCGATGAATCCTCGACCAGTCCTCCCAGTGCGTCGCGTGATCGACGATCTGCTGCCTGACCTCCCAGTCGAAGATCTCGGCTCCCCCGCCGGTCAGGGACTCCAGGCCGGCTTCGATCAACTCGTCCAGTACGACGGACGCGTCGAGGCCCGACAGTTGCTCGAACCAGTGGATCTCTGTCGCGGTGAACGCCTTGAGGCTGACCCCGGGCAGCACCGCGCCCAGCTCGCGCAGGACGCGCGGGTAGTAGGCCCAGGGCAGGGTCGGATGAAGGCCGTTGACGATGTGAAGCTCCGTCAGCCCCTCCGACTCCATTGCCCTGGCCTTGGCCACTGCCTCGGGAATGCGCATGGTGTACGCATCCTTTTCACCCGGCTTGCGGCGAAACGAGCAATAAGCGCAGGACGCGGCACAGACGTTGGTCAGGTTGAGGTGCCGATTGACGTTGAACATGACGCGGTCACCGTGCATGCGGGTCCGGACGTGATGGGCCAGCCGACC
>JAFGOK010000074.1 GCA_016926535.1 Micromonosporaceae bacterium
CAGAGACGTTCGTGACTGGTCGGGGTTCTTTCGCCGACCCCAGGGTCTACGAGCGGCTGACCGATGTGCTCGGCGAGTCGATCGGCGATGCCAGTTCGTGCGGAGGGGCAGGCGAGGGCGATGGCATCCCGCCCGATGGCCGGCCAGAGAGCCTGCCCGATCATCGGCCAGGGAGGGTGAGGCAGCAAGGACGCCGCATGGGGCTGGACGCCTTCGACCCTGGCCGGCGGGGGGTACGTGCGCTGCTGATCGTCGCAGTCGTTGCCGCGATCGTTGCTGGCTTCGTCGTGGCGCGGTCGAGGGACCGTCCCACCCTGGTCGCACCGCAGGGGGTTGACGCTGTTGCGTCTGCTTCTCCCGGGCCACCCGGGTCCCCAGGTGGAGAGTTGGTCGTCGCGGTCGCAGGGAAGGTGCGGGATCCCGGCCTGGTGCGGCTGCCAGCCGGAGCCAGGGTTGCCGACGCGATCGAGGCGGCCGGCGGTGCCCTGCCGGGGACCGATCTGGCGCTGGTCAACCTCGCCCGCAAGCTGGTCGACGGCGAGTTGGTCCTCGTCGGGGTCGTCCCCTCCGGGTCGGCGGATGCCGGCGGGGGCGCGGGTCCGGCGGGGGCCGCGTCGTCGGCCAAGGTGAACCTCAACACGGCGAGCCTTGCGGAGCTGGAAACCCTGCCCGGGATCGGTCCCGTGCTCGCCGGACGCATCGTTGACTATCGCACCAGGCAGGGCGGGTTCCGGACCACGAGCGATCTGCGCAAGGTCGATGGTATTGGCAATGCCAGATATGAGCAGCTCAAAGAGCTGGTGACGGTATGAGCAGGCTGGGTGACGCTGGAGCCGATCTCGACCGTGACTCTCCTTGCAGTGGCAAGGCAGTGCCTCGGGCGGATTTTCGCCTGGCAGGGACGGCCCTGGGGTGCTGGCTTGCCGCCTGCTGCGGGCTGCGCATCCCCGCGGTGGCCGGGCTCGCGGTGGCCGGGACGGCCGCGGTGATCTCGATCGCGATCGCGGCCGGGGTCATCGTCGCCACCGGGCGCCTTTCTGCCCGCGGCCGGAAGGCGGGGCGGGCTGAGACCATCGGCTGGATCACTATCGCGGCGACGCTTGGCGTCGTCATCGGGGCGTCAGTGACAGCCGCGAGGGTCGCCGAGCGGGATGCCCAGCCACTGGCAGCGCTGGTTGCTCGCCAGGCGACGGTCACGGCGGGCATGGTGGTCCGGGAGGATCCTCGCCTGCTGTCTGGCGCCAGGGCCGCGGGGACAGTCCTCATTGAGGCCGACCTCGTGAGGATCGAGCCAGAGGACGGCCCAGCCAGCGTGGCAATAGGAAGGATCGTCGTGATCGCTTCCGGAGCCCAATGGCGGCGGTTGCTGCCGTGGCAGCGGGTCAGGGGGACCGGCCGCCTGGCTCCGGCGAAAGGCGGTGATCTCACCGGTGCCGTGCTCCTGGTCAACTCCGCGCCGGTTGACGTGGGGCGTCCGGCGATGGTGCAGCGGGCGGCGCTCGGCCTGCGCGCGGGTCTGAGGAAGGCCTGCTCGACCCTGCCCTCGGAGGTCGCTGGGCTGCTGCCAGGGCTGGCCATTGGGGACACGGAGCAACTCGACCAGGACTTGGAGGAGGACTTCCGCGCGACTGGCATGACCCATCTCTGTGCGGTCTCTGGGTCCAACTGCGCGATCGTCGTTGGGGCGGTGCTGCTCCTCGCCCGGTGGCTGCGGGCCGGGCCGCGAGCTTCTGCCGCCCTGGGCGGGCTTGCCCTGGTCGGCTTCGTCATTCTGGTCCGTCCGTCGCCGAGCGTTCTGCGGGCGGCAGCCATGGGCGGCCTCGCCCTGCTTGCCCTGGCAACAGGTCGCTCGAAAGCGGCGATGCCGGCTCTTGCCGCCTCAGTCATCATGCTGGTTGCTCTTGATCCCGCATTGGCCATGGACGCTGGCTTCGCGTTGTCGGTCCTTGCGACGGCCGGCCTGCTGCTGCTCGTCCCCGGCTGGGTCGCCGCGCTGCGGGCCCGCAGGGTGCCACCTGGAGTGGCCGAGGCCATCGCCGTGCCTGCGGCAGCGCAGGTCGCCTGCGCTCCAGTGATCGCAGGGCTGTCCGGGACGGTCAGCCTGGTGGCTGTTCCAGTGAATCTCCTCGCGACGCCAGCGGTCGCTCCGGTCACGATCCTGGGCGTCGGGGCGACCGTGCTGTCCCCGTTGTGGGCCACCGGGGCAAAGGGTCTCGCGCTGCTTGGATCGTTCCCTGCGGGATGGCTCGTCTGGCTGGCGCGTGCCGGAGCAGGTCTCCCGGTTGGGCAGGTCCCGTGGCCAGCCGGCTGGGGAGGAGGGCTGCTGCTGGGGGTGATGCTGGTCTGCGGCATGCTGCTCGCCAGGATCCGGCCAGTGCGGAGGGTTCTGCTCGTTGCCATCACCGCAGCGGGGGTTGGTGCGATCTCGATCCGGATCACGCAGCCTGGCTGGCCGCCAGAGGGGTGGTCGATCGCCATGTGCGACGTCGGGCAGGGGGACGCGGTGGCCCTGGCCGCCGGGCACGGCCAGGCGGTAGTGGTCGACGCAGGCCCGGAGCCGGGGCTGGTCAACGCCTGCCTGCGTGATCTCGGCGTCACCGCGGTGCCGATGCTCGTGATCAGTCATTTCCATGATGATCACGTTGGTGGGGTCTCCGGCGTGCTGAACGGCCGGAGCGTCGCGACCGTGGTCGTGCCAGAGTACGCCGAGCCGCAGGCCAACTTCGAAGCCCTGCAATCGGCCGCCGCGGCTGCGCGTGTTCCGCTGGTGACGGCACGGTCCGGAGCGTCCTACGCGGCTGGCGCGGTCGGGTTGACCGTTCTCGCCGCAGGTGGGCTGCTGCGGGGGACCCGGTCCGATCCGAACAACAACTCGCTGGTGATTCGAGCGGTGGTCAATGGGGTGAGCGTGCTGCTGCCAGGCGATGCGGAGATCGAGCAGCAGGAGGACCTCCTTGCGGGCGACACCCGGCATGCGTTGCCCGCCGCGATTTTGAAGGTCCCCCACCACGGGTCGTCGTACCAGTACCGACCCTGGCTGCTGGCGGTCAATCCCCGGGTCGCCCTCGTGTCAGTCGGGCAAGGCAACGCCTTCGGGCACCCGAGCGGGCAGACCCTGCGCTGGCTGGCGGATCTCGGGACGGTGGTCGTGCGGACCGATCAGTCCGGCGACGTGGC
>JAFGOK010000454.1 GCA_016926535.1 Micromonosporaceae bacterium
CGACGGGAAGCCCGCCGCAGCGAATACCGTCGCGCGCAAGCGGGCCGTGCTCTACAACGCACTGCGATACGCGGTGGCACTCCGGTTCCTCGATGGCCACCCGATGGATCACGTCCAGTGGTCGCCACCGAAGTCGGTCGAGCAGATTGACCGGCGGGTGGTCGTCAATCCGACACAGGCCGGCACGCTCCTTGCCGCCGTCCGTGCCCACGATCCCCGACTGGCCGCGTTCTTCAGCTGCATGTACTACGCGGCGCTGCGACCATCGGAAGCCCTGAACCTCAACGTGGCCGAGTGCGTGTTACCGGAAACCGGATGGGGCTGGTTGAACCTCACCGGCTCCATTCAGCACGTCGGCGAAGACTGGTGCGACGGCGACGGTGCTCGGGAAACTCGGGAACTCAAGCATCGGGCGAAGAATGCCACCAGGCGCGTACCTGCCTGCCCGGACCTGGTCCGCATCCTGCGAGACCACATCGCACGCGAACGCCCAGCTCCGGACGGGCGGCTGTTCACGTCCCGCGACTACCGTCGTGGCCCAATCTCCACGGCGACCTACACCCGCGCGTGGCGAGCGGCGCGACGGGAAGCGCTGACCCCAGAGCAGGTCAACTCCCCGCTGGCCAGAGTGCCTTACCACCTGCGGCACGCCGCCGTGTCGACCTGGCTCAACGCTGGCGTTCCGGCGACGCAGGTTGCGGAGTGGGCTGGTCACAGCGTGCATGTCCTGTTGAAGGTGTACGCGGCGTGCATCGACGGCCAGGACGACGCGGCACGCCGCCGGATCGAGGACGCCCTGAATCCCCCGGACGATCAGTCGCCCCGGTCCGACCAGCATCAATCAGGCTGATCTCCGCAACGAACGTTGCCGCGTATTTGCCACAACGAGCGGGCCTCAACAGGTCCGCATGGGTCTCAGCTGGACCGCGAGGAATCGAAAACGAATGGCCCCTGACCTGTATTCCAGCAGGTCAGGGGCCATTTTTCGTGTTCAGAGCGGAGGGTGTGGGATTCGAACCCACGAGCAAGGTCACCCCTGCTAGCGGTTTTCAAGACCGCCGCCATCGGCCACTAGGCGAACCCTCCTGGCTGCGTTGAGGCGGCCACGGCCGCCTGTTTCGCGCATCCAGTCTGCCACTCGCGTCCAAGGCTCTCGTCGCCGCCTCGGGCCATTGTTCACTTCACACCGCAAACCGTCGACCATATTCCGCAACGCAGACCGAAGGCAGGGAGAATGGTGCGGTGCAAGCTGTCACGATCACCGAGCCTGGCGGACCGGAGCAACTGGCCGTCACCGAAGTCCCCGATCCCACCCCCGCAGCCGATGAGGTGATCATCGAGGTGGCCGCGACTGCGGTCAACCGTGCTGACCTGCTCCAGCGTCAAGGGAAGTATCCGCCCCCACCGGGCGCGTCGCCGTACCCGGGGCTCGAATGCTCCGGACGGATCGCAGAACTCGGTGCCGGGGTGAGCGGATGGCGGGTCGGGGACGAGGTGTGCGCACTGCTGTCGGGCGGAGGCTATGCGGAGCGGGTCGCCGTCCCGGCCGGCCAGCTCATGCCGGTACCAGCAGGTGTCAGCCTCATCGAGGCGGCAGCGTTGCCCGAAGTGGCGTGCACAGTCTGGTCCAATGTGGTGGGCTGCGCGGCTCTACGAGCCGGCGAAACGCTGCTCGTTCACGGCGGTGGCGGCGGAATAGGGACCTTCGCCATCCAGTTCGGCTCCGCGATCGGGGCGACTGTCCTCGCCACCGCCCGCCAGGCCAAACACGAGGCACTGCACGCGCTCGGAGCGGCGCAGGTCATCGACTACACGGAGCAGGACTTTGTCGCCGCTGTCCGAAGCGCGACCAACGGCCGCGGCGCTGACGTGATCCTCGACATCCTTGGTGCGTCCTACCTCGCCCGGAATATCCAGGCCCTCGCCTGTGACGGCCGGATCGTGATCATCGGCATGCAGGGTGGCCGTCGAGCGGAACTGGACATCGGCGTGCTCCTCGCGAAGCGGGCGAGCGTCACGGCCACCGGGCTCCGAGCCAGGCCGGCAGAGCAGAAGGCTGAGATCGTGCGACGGGTCGTTGCCGAGGTCTGGCCGCTGGTGGCCCGGGGAGGGATTCGCCCGATCATTGACTGCCGCTTTCCCCTGGCAGAGGCCACCGACGCCCACCGCCGGGTCGAACGCAGCGACCATCTGGGAAAGGTCCTCCTCACCACCTGAACATGATCCACATAGTGAGGATAGGCGAAGGGTTCGCCGGACCGTAGGGTTGGGCCATGAGTACGAGCGCACCCGCGCAGCAACTGGGATCTGAGAAGTACGTTCTCCTGACGACCTATCGCCGCACCGGCGTTCCGGTCGCGACGCCGGTGTGGGTCGCCCAGGATGGCTCAGCGCTGGTCGTGTGGACGGTCACCGATTCCGGCAAGGTCAAGCGAATCCGCAACAATCCAGAGGTTGCGGTCGCCCCATGCACCGCGCGCGGCAAGCCGCTCGGTCTCGCGATCGCTGGTCGAGCAGCAATCCTCGACGTGGACGGCACCCGGCGAGTCCGCCAACTCATCCGGCGAAAGTACTGGCTGATGGGGCCGGTGACGCTGTTCTTCAGCCGTCTCCGACGAGGGGAGGCCGGGACCGTCGGGCTGCGCATCGATATCGGCCAAGCCCACTAGTACCGCCGCTAAGCCCAACTCGCGGCTGCTGCCTGACCGCCGCTGCGGCCACTCATCGCAGCGGTCAAGTCACCGCCGCGGTCCGCGCTCGGGGGAGCGGCGCGGTCCACGCGGTGACGAAAGCCCGTCAGTCGGAACTCTCGTCCTCGAAGGTGCTCACTGCGTCTCAGTCGCCCTGACGCTGCTGCGGGATCTGCCCCTGCAGTAGCGCCCGGACCTCAGACTCACGGTAGCGCCGGTGTCCGCCCAGGGTGCGAATCGCACTGAGCTTGCCGGCCTTCGCCCACCGAGTCACCGTCTTCGGATCCACTCGGAACATCGACGCAACCTCGGCTGGCGTGAGCAGCGGTTCTGGTTCATGCGTACGCGATGCCATCGGTCACTCCTCCACACGTAACCCATTGACGCCGACCAGGGTCCCGCCGGCCGACGCGCTTTCATGGTCCGGCTAGTCCCCGATGTCCGACATGGGCCGAACGGTTGAAGGTCATTGTATGGACGGATGACGAATAGGCGGTTTTCGACCCGCCATAAGCTGATATATGCAGCCATCCATGACGAAGAGTGTGGGCGTAACCACGAATCTAGTAGGTTCGGCATGTAGCCCGGTACGTCAGAAACGGTGACTAGATCTCGGCAAATGGCCATCCATCCCGCTATCCGTCCGGGTGGAATTCCTCGTCAATTGCTCCGTTCAAGCAACTGAACGGCCTGCCAACGATCGACGAGTCGTTCATATGCCGCAACGGCAGCCTCCTGATCCCCACATGCGATCTTGGAAAGCGTCTCCGAGACGAGATCCGGCGAGTCATCATCCTGCACCGCGTCATCGGACAGCAGGTCCACCAGACCGCCATAGTCCAACTCCACCACGGAGTACGGGTGAAACTCCCCCAGCCACGCGGCCGTCTCTTCAATCCCGATCAGGATCGAGGTGTCGCCGAGTCCGCGTTGCAGGACCGCGCGAGCGCGGCTGGCCCGCCGCAGCCCTTTCGCGATCTCCGTCCGGTACCGGACAAACCTGTTCTCCGGGCGGAAGGACAGGGACCGCTCCGTCGACTCGAAGAACGCGAACCATCGCAGCGGCACCGTCCAGGTCGCAACCTGCTCGTGGACTCGGGGCAGCCCATGGTCGAGCACCCTGCTGCCGCTGCGCCAGTCGTCGACGACGGACTTGGCCAGCCCTGCGAAGACCGGCGGAACAAACGCGTCCGCCAGAACGGTTGGAACACCGTCACGCACGGTGAGCGCCGCTTCGGCCACCCTGACCCGCAGGTTCCATGGGCAGATGAGCAGCATGTCATCGGATTCGAGGGCGTATGCATCATCTGGCAGATCCGGCAGCCGGGTCCAACCAGCCCCCAGCGCCTCCAGCACAGCGGTCCGCTGCCGCTGGGCCCCTTCCAGGGGTGCGACGGCGCGCCCCTCCCGCACGTAGCGTCGCCAGTAGCGCTGCCGCTCCCGGTCAAACGCGACGAGCGGCTCGTACACCCTCAGATAGGAGGCGAACAGCGACGGCACGATGGGGATCGTCGCACGAATC
>JAFGOK010000455.1 GCA_016926535.1 Micromonosporaceae bacterium
AATCACCATAACGAGTCAGGTAATCGTCCGCCGACGATACATTTCCTGCCCTCTCAAGAACTCTCCGCTCGATCAATTCGGGCATTCATCCCTACGACCGGAGTGACGTCGCCTTCTCTGACTGTTGGCACACTGTTGGCACAAGGGTATGGCAAGGCAACCGGCGGAGAACGCGGGCAGGTAGCGCCGCCACCACGGGTCAGGTCTCCCCCGACTGGGCGCGCCTGGCATCCCCGATCGCGGCGTCGATCGTCTGCCTGGCGACCGACGCGCGCTCCAGCACGATCATGAGAATCTGCTGGCCAACAGTGCCCAGGATCCCGATCGCGGGATTCTCGTTGACCGCCGCCGCGATCTGCCCAATCACATCCGGCAACTGGGCGCGAGCTGAACTGAGATCGTTGCGGATCGATTCAACCCGCTCCGACGCTGGGATGAGCACGGAAATAATCTCAGCAACGGACGGTTCCTTCGACGCCCGGGCCATCGACTCAGTCGCTGACCTGACCGCGCCATGAGCGGTGCTCAGCCTGCCCCGCACCCGACCGATGCCCTCGCGAGCCGACTGGAGTCGAGCGACAACCCCCAGGTAGCCGCCCCGCGCAGCCGCCTGCATCGACGACTCGACCTTGTGATCAGCCTCGCCGATCATCGTGACGGCCCGGTCGATCCCGAGCGTGATCACTCGGAAGTCCTCCAAGATCCGCTCCACATGCGCCGCCATGCAGTCCCGCCCCCAGAGGTTGTCGCTCATCGTGGTCTGACGATGACCAGACTAGCGACAACCCGCGATGGCCGTGTCTGTCCGGCGTTGTCCTTGACCAGGGTCGGTGGCAGCCGACAGGAGTCGTATGGCCTCGCAGCAGGGGATTGTGGGGCGGCCAGACGCGTCGCGGGCGACACCTGCCGCGATGACGGTGGACGACGGCCTGATTGCTGGACTGCCGGGGTACTCGGTGGTGGGAGTCCTGGGCCAGGGCACGGACAGCACGGTGTACCGGGTGGTGCGTCACGGCCGTGACTATGCGTTGAAACTGATCCGGCGGCCTGTGGGTGACCGGGCCAACGACGTGATGCCATTCCGCAGGGAGGCCGCGCTGCTGGCCCGTATCGATCATCCCCGGCTCCCGCGGATCCACACGGTCGGCCAGGTGGCAGGCCATGCGTATCTTGTGATGGATTTCATCGACGGCAACAAGCTGTCGACGCTGATCGGCTCGCAAGGTATGGATGAGACCCAGGTCTGGTCCATCGCCCACGACGTCGCCGAAGCGCTGATCGCAGTGCACCGCGTTGGACTCGTCCATCGGGACGTGAAACCCGACAACATCATCATTGGGCCGGACGGTGGAGCGTGGCTCGTGGACTTCGGCCTGGCGAGGGCAGGGGCCTGCGAGGCTGGCGAGGGCGTCGCCGGAACCCCGCTGTATGCCTCCCCAGAGCAGGTGGGGCTGCTGCGCCGCCCAGTGGACGGCCGGTCGGACCTGTACTCGCTCGGGGTCACCCTGTTCGAGCTCGCGACCGGAGCCCCTCCGTTCGACGCCACCGATGTGGGGCAATTGCTGCGCGAGCACGCCACCCAGGCGCCCCCGGACCTGCGCGCCGTGCGACCCGATCGCTCCGCCTCCCTGGAAGCGGTCGTCCGGCGGCTACTAGCCAAGGATCCCGACGACCGGTATCAGACGGCCGCTGGTCTGCTTGCTGACGTGCCCGGCCCCGCCGCCAGCGGCCCCGAGCCGCCCGCCGGCACGAGCGTGGACGACGATCCGGCCGCTGCGATCAGCGAGACGCCGTTCGTCGGCCGGGAGCAGGAACTCGCCAGCCTGCACGCCCTGTGGGAGGAGACCCGCCACGGCCGGGGCAAGCTCGTGCTGGTACGAGGGCCCGTCGGGATCGGCAAGACCCGGCTGGTGACGCAGTTCACGACCAGCCTCAGTCACGCTGGGGTTCCCGTGATGAACGCCCGCAGAGTCGCCTCGGACGCCGCGCCTCTTTCGATGCTCCGGGCAGCGGTCAACGACTACCTCGCCCGCCTGGCACGACGCCCGCAGGCCCTGCGCGCCCCCGCCCTGGAACGGATGGCCCTGGCCGCGGCGCAGTACTCAGATCTCATTGCCGCAGTCGTGCCGGATCTGGCTCGGCTGATTGGCCTGTCCCCACCATCCTCCGGGGCGTCGCTCGGGACCGAGCATGCGGGTGAGGTCATCGCCGCGACCCTCATCGAGCATGCCCGGTTGGAAGGTGGCATGGTCATCCACCTTGAGGGTTGCCAGCACCTAGACCCCGCGACCCTGGAAGCGCTGCGAGCCATGGCCCCGTGCCTGGCCGACTCCAATCTGATGGTGATCCTCGCCCTGCGCGATGGTCCCGGCGGTGAGGAAGCGCTGGCCCTCCTGCGCCAGGCGCTTGACAGGCACATCGACGCGGACCTGGTCATCGATCGGCTACGACCCGCCGACATCGACGAGCTCCTGAACCAGTATCTGCCCGGAGCGCGCATCGACGCTGGCCAGCTGGCATCACGTAGTGACGGCAACCCCCTCACCCTCATCGAGTACCTTCGCCTGATCGTCGAGCTCGGTCTGCTCCAACCATCCTGGGGTACCTGGCAGCTCGACGCTGACGCCCTCGACCGGCTTGACCTGCCGCAGGAGGCGTTCGAGCTCATGGAGCGACGGCTGGGCTCGCTGACCGAGACCAGCCAATCGGTGCTCCGTACCGCCGCTGTCCTCTATGACGGGTTCACCTGCCACCTGCTGGCAGCGGTCAGTGGCCTGCCAGCCGACACTGTCACCCAGGCGCTCCAGGACGCTCTCGACACCCGCCTGCTGGAGGATGAGGGGCACGGGCGCTACGGCTTCCTGCACGACTACACCGTCGAACTGCTGCTGGCCGACCTCCAGCCCGAAACGCTGCGCCACCTGCACCAGCGGGCTGGCTGCGCCCTCGAAGCCGACCCCGCAGAACCCGACGATCCTCCGACCGCGTTTCGCCGCGCCCACCACTACCTGAGTGGCGAGATCGGCCAGAGCCCGCACTCCATGCTCCGCGCCTGCGCAACGGCCGGCCGATCTGCCATGACCGCCGACAGCCCCGCCGACGCCCTCTGGTTCCTCCAGCGGGGACGGGATGCCGCCATCAGCATCTCCGCTGACGTTGACAGCGAGTTCCTGGCACTCCTCGGACGGGCACAGCGGGAGTGCGGCCTGTTCCAGGACGCAGAGGCCACCCTACAAAACGCCCTGACCAGCACGAGGGATCTCGTGTTGCGGGCTGAGATCTTCGGTCATCTCGCTCGCACGTACGTCGGGCTGCTGCGGTTGGACGACGCGATTGCCACGATCCGGCTCGGGTTGGCCGAGCTGGGTCTACCCACCCTGTCGGCTGGAGTCGCCGGTACGGTGGCGGGCGTCGTCCGCGCCCTCGGCCTGATGGCGCCAGCGTGGATCGGGCCGCTGATCCGGCCGGTCAGCGCCAAACGCCGTGCACGCGATGAGATCGCGGCGTCCTTGTACGACGTCGTCGCCCAGACGCACATCATCGGGCTACGGTACGGGGCCGCGGCCCTGGCTCTGGCAGCAGAGCTGACCCTGCTCCGCCGGTTGGGGAGGTGCGCCGATCTCGTGCGGGTCCACGCAGCCCTGGGCTACTGCCTGCGGATGGTGCCCGGGTTCCGCACTGTGGCCTGGCCATTTCGGCACGCCCTGCGGCTGGGTGCCCACCTTCGCGATCCGCGGCCAACCGCGGTCTGCCTGCTCCTTGACGCACTGTCCGGACTGCTGTCGGGGACTCAGGGCGGGCAGCGCCTGTCGAGTTGCCTGGCAGCCCAGGGGCGGTGGCTGGACATCGTCATCTTCCGGGACGCGCTGCGGGTGCTGTGCCGTTACGAGGCGTATCGCGGCAATATCGACGCTGCGCGTCGCTGGTACCAGGAAGGGCTGGCCCGATTTGGCCAGGAGGGGACCACTGGTCTGGAAAGCGCCGCGATTGCCATTGACGCGGTGGCGGGGCAAGCGGCCGACGCCGATCGGCGGCTCGCCGACGCCAGCGCCAGCCCGGCCAGCCAGCACTGGTTGCCGCGACTGCACCTCGCAACGGCTCGGATTCTGGCCATGACCGAGCGGGGTGAAATCGGCGAGCCCTTCGATCAGGCGGTCGCTGACCTCGACAGCATCGTGGACGC
>JAFGOK010000456.1 GCA_016926535.1 Micromonosporaceae bacterium
GACCAGTCCCCTGCCGCCTGCCCAGGTCGGTTCGAGGATCGCCCGCTGCAGCACGGCCCCGAACAAGCGGACCGCGCCGAACGGTCGAGTATCAAACAGCTTCTGGGCAATCACCCCAGCAGGGATGCCAGTCGCGATAAGCCGCGCGGCCAGCCTGTGGGCATCCGGCGTCGCGTTGAACCGGAATGAACCCGTATCAGTGGTCAGTGCGACGTACAGACACTCCGCGATATCAGCGTTCAGCACCACGCCCAGCCTCACCAGTAGCGTCTCCACGATCATGGCAGTGGCGGCGGCTGTGGGATCGATCAGATTGATCTTCCCGAATCTGGTGTTGGACGCATGATGATCAAGCACGATCGTCGTCTCTGCTGCCGAGAATGAATCAGCGAGCTTCCCGAGCCGCGCGATACTGGCCGCGTCAAAGGCAACCACGACATCCGGCCGGAACGGCACCGCGTCCTCCGCCACCAGCAGTTCGAGGCCAGGCAGGTCACGAAGCGGCTCGGGTAGTTCCAGCGGCCCGGGAAAGCTGGCGGCAATGCGCTGGTACCCGAGCCCTCGCAGCCCGAGACCGAACCCCAGCATGCTTCCCAGCGCATCCCCATCAGGATTGACATGGCAGACCAGCAGGATGCCCGCGTCCTGAGACAACCCGCGGATGACGTGCTCGGCCTCAGTCCAGTCGTGCCGCCCAGCGACGGCGTTCACCGCACCTCCAGGCCCGCGGGTGGCTCATCAGCCGCGTCTGCCTCGACCCTGTACGGGTTGGCGTCGCCGGCGTACTGCGCACCGGCGGCAATGCGCTGCACCTCCGCGTCGGCGTGCTGCGCGGCCGCGAGCAGCTCGTCAATGTGCTTGACGTGGTCTGAAACGTCGTCCAAGACGAACGACAGCGTCGGCGCGTGTCGCAGCCCAAGGGCCTTTCCGACGGTACTGCGCAGCAGTCCCTTGGCACTCTCCAGTGCCGCTGCGGTCGATGCTTGCGCTACCGAATCCCCGAGGACGGTGTAGAACACCGTCGCCTCCCTCAGATCAGCGGTGATCCGCGAGTCGGTAATGGTGATCATCCCAAGGCGGGGATCCTTGACCTGAGAGCGCAGGACCGAAGCGACCAGTTCACGGACTCGTTCGGCATGACGGCGCACTTTCGTTGGATCCGACATCTCCCTCACCTCCGAAAATCAACCACTAGTGACGCTACTTACCCAAGGGGCAAGACAACAGGCATAACTGCGCAGTTCGGGTAAAAGATGAATATCACCCTAGTCGTCGTCGGCGCCGTACAACCTGTGCCGGACCGACAGCAACTCCGTTTCGGGACGCCCCGCCATGAAACGCTCGCAGGTCTCCACCACTGCCCGAACATGAGCGGCGTCCGGGCCAACCACCGCGATGCCTATCTCCGCCCGGCCATGCCGGTCAAGTGCTCCCACCTCCGATACGGCAACGTCGAACCGTCGAAGTGCGGCAACGATGGGACGCACGTACGATCGCTTGGCCTTCAGGCTACGCGAGTCGTCTGGCAGCATCAGGTCGAACACTGCTGTTGCGGTGTACACCCCACGAAGCCTAGTCATGGTGCGGGCCCCGGGACGGCCCGGGGCCCGCAACAGACAGTCAACTCCTGAAGTGATCCGCCTCAGCTCCGAGGCTTCTCCCGCATCTCAAACGTCTCGATGATGTCCTCGACCCGGATATCGTTGTAGTTACCGAGCGTGATACCACATTCGAAGCCGTCCCGGACCTCCGTCGCGTCCTCCTTGAAGCGGCGCAGACCGACGATGGAGAGGTTGTCCGCGACGACGGCCCCGTCCCGCAGCAGCCTTGCCTTGGCGTTCCGGCGGATGACCCCAGAACGGACCAGGCAACCAGCGATGTTGCCGAACCGGGAGGACCGGAACACCTCGCGAATCTCGGCGGTGCCGAGATCGACCTCTTCGTACACCGGCTTGAGTAGACCCTTGAGCGAGGTCTCGATCTCCTCGATGGCGTGGTAGATGACCGTGTAGTACCGGATCTGCACGCCCTCGCGCTCGGCGAGTTCCCGGGTACGCGGCTCTGCCCGGACGTTGAACCCGATGATGATCGCATCGGAGGCCGAGGCAAGGTTGACGTCGTCCTGGGTGATCGATCCGACACCCCGGTGAATGATCTTAAGCTGCACCTCGTTCGATACATCGATCTTGACCAGAGCATCTTCGAGGGCCTCGACCGAGCCAGAGACGTCGCCCTTGAGAATCAAGGTCAGCGAGGTCTTCTCGCCCTCCTTCATCTGCTCAAACAGCGTCTCCAGCGTGACCCGACCAGTGCGAGCCGCCATCTCGGCGGCGCGGCGCCGCGCCTGCCGCTGCTCGGCAATCTGCCGAGCGGTCCGGTCGTCCTCGGCGGCCAGGAACGTGTCTCCAGCTCCGGGCACCGCGGTCAGCCCGAGCACCATGACCGGCCGAGAGGGCCCGGCAACGTCCACTGGCTTGCCGTTCTCGTCGAGCATCGCCCGAACCCTGCCGTATGCCCGGCCAGCGACAATGGCGTCCCCGATGTTCAGCGTGCCTTTCTGGACCAGCACCGTCGCAACGGGACCACGGCCGCGGTCCAGGTGGGCCTCGATCGCGACCCCCTGGGCCTGCCCGTCAATCGGAGCCCGTAGATCCAGTGCGGCGTCAGCGGTCAGCAGCACCGCCTCCAGGAGCGCGTCGATATTGACCCGCCCCTTGGCGGAGATGTCGACGAACATGGTCTCGCCGCCGTACTCCTCCGCGACCAGGCCGTACTCGGTCAGTTGCTGTCGCACCTTGTCCGGATTGGCGCCAGGCTTGTCGATCTTGTTAACCGCGACGACGATCGGGGCCTCAGCCGCCTGAGCGTGGTTGAGTGCCTCAACGGTCTGCGGCATGACTCCGTCGTCCGCCGCGACGACCAGCACGACGATATCCGTCGAGTTGGCCCCCCTGGCGCGCATGGCGGTGAA
>JAFGOK010000457.1 GCA_016926535.1 Micromonosporaceae bacterium
GAAGGATGTCCTTGCGACACCCCGCTGCCTTTCGGTCATCGCTCACTGCGATGACGATCTGTTCTTCATGAATCCCGATCTCGTGTTTTCGCTGCGGATGCCCTACCCGCACCTGACCATCTTGCTGACCTGCGGTGAGTCCGACGGGCAGAACGTTCCCCGGAAGAAGCCGAAGACGACCGTGGCGTCCGGCCCGCCAGCGGTGGTGAGCTTCGAGGGATACGCCGCGGCGCGGCTCCACGGGTGGAGACGGTCATATGCCAGCATGGCGCTGGACGAGCCCGACGCGGAGTGGCGGCGCGAAGAGATCCAGACGGCCGGTGGCCCGACGGCGGAGCTGGCAACCCTGGAGAAGTGCCCGAGAGTCCAGCTGATCTCGCTCAACTGCTGGAACAACGGGGCGAGCAGCCCGAGACGCTACGGCAAGCCGACGCTCCTGTGGAACGGCGAGCACGACCGGATCCCGACGATGTGCCCCACCGACTCCCCGGTGAGGGAGGCCTACACCTACACCCGTGACGAGCTGATCACGACCATGGTCGGTCTGCTCAACGATTTCCAGCCGACGCTGGTGCGCACCCTTGATCCCGATCCGGACTACCAGGCCCATGACGCCAAGAACCCGCAGCACGCGGACTCGGGGGACTTCTCCGATCACGAGGTCCATACCGCCACGTCCCTGTTCATCTTTGCGGCGCTGCAGGAGTGGTGGAACACCGGCCACGGCGCCACCACGGTCGTCGAGTCCTACCGGGGCTACTACAACCTCCGCTGGCCGGCGAACCTCAACCCGGCGCAGCGGAAGGCCAAGGAACACTACCTGCGGGACTACGCCGCAGCCGATGTGGCGATCTGCCAGGTCCCCTCGGGCTGCGGTGACCTGAAGATGGGGGACGTCAGAATCAACCTCGGCTGGTACGGCCACAGCATGATCCGGAAGTATCCGCCCCCGCCGACCTGGCTCCAGCCGGGCGCCGATGGCCGGTTGAAGGCCTTCGCGGTGCTCGGGGGACATGCGGTGATGTGGTCGGAGCGCGAGCCTGGCTGTGGCGTGTTCACCAGCCCGGTCCGGTTGGGCGGGGGTCCGCTGCTGCCGCAACTGTCGGTGCTGCGGCTGCCCGACGGCCGGCTGCAGCTGTTCGCGGTTCGCATGATCCTGGCGGCCGACCCTGCTGGGCAGGCGCGGGACATCGTCACCACCGTCCAGTACCCGGGAAGCGACACCTTCTCCGAGTGGACCAGCCTGGGTAACCCGCACGTGGCCGACGGCATCCCCCCGGTCAGGCGGCGCGGGGCCGGCATCCCCGTCGCGGGGGTCCATCCCGACGGCCGGGCGCAGGTGTTCGTCCGGAACTTCGGCAAGGGCGTCAGCAGCCGGATCCAGGACGCTGGCGGCGACTGGGGGCCCTGGCTGGATCTGCATGGCGACGAGACCCAGGACGGCCTCGCCGTGGTCAGCCCAGGCACCGGACCGGTCGAGTTTTTCCTCGCCACCAAGACCGGCATCCTCGCCGGGCGGAGCGCTGGTACCTCCGACGCGGTCACGGTGGGGACCTTGAAGGTCAGAGCCCCGGCGAGCCCGCCCACGGCCGTCGGCCTTCCCCAGGGCGGGCTGATGCTGGCTGCCCGGCAGTCCAACAACGGCGCGGTCCTCGGATACCGGCGCGATGCGGCCGGCCTGTGGAGCACCGCGCCCGACCAGTTCGGCAGCAGCGGGCAGGGCGCCGTGGGCCTCCTCGCGACGGATGATGGACAGATCGTGATGGTTGGCAAGCGCGAAGACGCCACCCTGGAGGTGTGCTCGACTGATCCCACGGTGGCAGGGTGCGCTGTGAACTGGGTCTGGACCGAGAGCCCGTTTTCGACCGGAGCACCTGCTGTCGCCCAGGACGGGCGGGGCCGCGCCGTCATCGCGACCGTCTGCTCGGATGGATCCCTCTGGACCGCCTGGGCCATGGGCGAAAGCCATGAGCTGCGCCTGGAGAACGTCGCGAGCGTTGAAGGATGACAGCACCATCGTGCCGTTACCGTGATACCACCCCATCTCACCCTCTCATGTTTGGATGTGATGTCATTGGCGATCGCCGAGAACACCGGCCTCATCCAGTCGCGAACCGACGGGGCGACGACCGCTGTCCTGCGGGGCCCCGCCCAGCCTTCCTCGCACCCTGAGGAGGTTCTCGTCGACTTGGTGCCCAGAACCGCGTATGTTGACGCCGCGATGACCCCGCTTCGGGCACGGCAGGCCAATCTTGACGCCGTGGTGGAGGCCTTCGACCGCGCTGGCATCGACTATTGCGTGGTTCGTGGCATGGACGACCGGGCATCGGTGATCGGGGTCTCTGAGTCCGTTCGGACCACTGTGCTCTCCACCCTCAAAGCGCTCATGGCCCGGCAACCCGGCTATGTCGTCCGGCTCCAGCCGCGCTCCAATCCGCGGGATTTCCTGTACCCGTCGGATGGACCCACCACCTGGTCGACCATGGCCACAGCGAAGGTGCTGCGGCTGGTGTGGTTTCGCACCGACCCTGCCCACAGCCTCGTCTACGGGCCGGAGTACGGGTGCGAGATCGAGTTCTGGGCCACGACGTCCCCCGGCCAGCTGACCGCCCCCCGGGTCAACCGCATGGCGCGCCGGATCGATCGGCGCGGAACAGCCGTGCAGGCCCCCGGCGAGCGGTTCACCCGGCTGGCTCCGGCCTGGGGGACCTCGCTGCCCCCGGTCAGGACCAGGGAAGCCTTCGTCGATCTTCTGCCCGACGACCTCGACTTCCCCATTGACCTCGTCTACACCTGGGTGGACGGTTCAGATCCCCAGTGGCGTCGCCGGAAGGCGGCGGTCACCGCCGAGGTCTATCACGACGAGGTCGCCAGTGACGCTCGGTTCATCAGCCGGGACGAGCTGCGGTACTCGTTGCGGTCGGTGTATCTCAATGCTCCGTGGGTCCGCAACATCTATATCGTGACCGACCAGCAGCGTCCGAGCTGGCTCGACACCTCGGCCGGAAACATCTTCCTGGTCGATCACGCGGATATCTTCAGCGATCCGTCGGTCCTACCGACCTACAATTCGCTGGCGATCGAGAGCCAGCTCCACAGGATTGACGACCTGGCCGAGCACTTCCTGTATCTCAACGACGACATGTTCTTCGGGCGTCCGGTGCTGCCACAGGATTTCTTCCTGGCCAATGGGAATTCAAAGTTCTTCCTTTCCCCCACGCGGGTGGACCCTGGTCCAATCGACGATCGGGACACTCCGTCCGACGCGGCCATCAAGAACAACCGGCGGATCATCCAGGAGCGGTTCGGCCGGACCATCACCCAGTCCACCTGGCACGTTCCCTACCCCCTGCAACGAAGTGTGCTGGCTGAGCTGGAACAGGAGTATCCCGAAGAGCACCGGGTGACGATGGCGAGCCGGTTCCGCGCGAAGGACAACATCTCGACCACCTACTCGCTGTACCACTACTACGCCTTCCACACCGGTCGGGCAGTGCCTGGCTCGGTGAGCTACGGCTACGTCCAGCTCGCCGTCCCGGACCTGACCGAGCGACTCGCCCGCGCTCTGGCCAGACGGGACTGGGACACCTTCTGCCTGAACGACGCGTTCTCCTCCAAGGAGGAGATCGAGCGTCAGAACGAGGTGTTGCGGCCCTTCTTCGAGCAGTACTTCCCCATCCCGAGTCCGTATGAGCGTCGGAACCTGGCATGAAAATCTCGTTTCTGATTCATAACGCCTACGGGGTAGGTGGCACCAACCGGGCCGTGCTGAACCTGGCAGCGGCGCTCGTGCCGCGTCACCGCGTCGAGATCGTCTCCGTGCTGCGCAGGGCGAGTCGCCCGATGTTCGCCTTCGCCGATGGCCTCCGCCTGGTGCCGCTGGTTGATCTTCAGCAGTACCAGCCGGACCGGACGGATCCGCGACAGTCCTTGCCGTCGAGGCTGGTCCCGGTGCGGGAGGAGTTCTTCCGGTACTACAGCGCGTTGACCGATGAGCGGATCGCCGAGTACCTGCGGACGACCGACGCCGAGGTGGTCGTGGGTACCCGGCCCTCGCTCAATCTCCTCGTCGCGCAGCTGTCCCGGCCGGAGACCGTGACCATCGCGCAGGAGCACATGACCCACGGGCTGATCCCGCAGACGGTCCGCGACGCCATGCGGCGGTGGTACCCGAGACTCGACGCCTCGACCCCGATCACGCAGGCCGATGCGGACATCTTCCGGCGGGAGACGCCTATTCCAGGGCTGCGGATCGAGGTCATTGCCGACAGCGTCGAGCAGTCCCGGATTCCTCCCTCGGACCGGACGAACAAGATCGTCGTCGCCGCCGGGCGCCTTGACCCGGTCAAGCGGTATGACGTGCTGATTCGGGCCTTCGCCAGGGTGGTCCAGCGGCGGCCGGACTGGTCGCTGCGGATCTACGGGGACGGCACCGAGCGGCAGAACCTCGAAAACCTCATCCTCGCCCTCGGTCTACACAACCACGTGTATCTCATGGGACGCTGGTCGCCGCTGAACACCGAGTGGGTCAAGGGATCCATCGCCGCCGTCAGTTCCGACCGGGAGTCGTTCGGGATGACCATCGTTGAAGCGATGAACTGCGGCCTTCCGGTGGTCAGCACCGCGTGCCCGTCAGGTCCACCGGAGATCATTACCGATGGGGTGGACGGGCTGCTGGTTCCCGTTGGCGATCCCGACACCTTCGCGGAGGCATTGTTGCGGCTCATCGAGGACGAGGCGGCCCGGCACGGCATGGGGACGCGCGCCATCGAGACGGGGCGACGCTATTCCACCGAAACGGTGGCAGGGCAGTTCGAAGACCTGTGTACCGAGCTGAGAGAGCACCGGAGGCGGGCGGTTCCCCGGTCGGCGGCCCGGCGTTCGGTCAACGCCCTGGTCCTGCGCACGCAGGCGGCCGGGACGAGCGTCAAGTCCATGCTTCAGTCGAGCGATCGAACGAGGACCGTCGGGGAACCCCTCCTGACCGCCATTGCCAGTAACCAGAAGTCCAGAGCCCTCGCCGAGGGAATGCTGCGCCTCGGCGGTGTCGGACCGCTCAAATGGCAGACCCGCCGGATCCAGGTCGCGCTCAATCGCCGGGTCCCTCCGGAGCCCGAGGGGGTCGGCGTGGACTGCACCATCCTGCCCGACGGCCGGATCGAGTTTTCCATGGCAGCCGGCCGGGGCAGACGCCTGCTTCGTGGTCTGGTGTTCCAGCGACGGGAGCATGCCGGTGGCAGCAACGGCTGGTCGAGCGGGGCTCCAACCGAGGCCGTGATGCGGTTTCAGGCCGATGAGGCCGGAGGCGGGCGCATGGCGGTGAGCCTCTCGATGGATGACCCGAGAGTGGCCAGCGGCCGCTGGAACGTCTGCCTTGAGACGATCGGCGGGCGCCGCAGGCGGGCCAGGCCCGGCATGCTCGATCTTCGGCGGTTGGTCAAGGGCGAGGCGACGCTGCGGTACCCGTTTCACGTGGTGCTGCCCTACCGGTCGCAGGATGGGTTCCTGGCACTGTGCGTGTGGCATCCCGAGCGGGTCGCCGAGGCTAGGGCCGTCACCCTGACCGATGATGACGCGATCCGGATCGAGGGGATGGTCCTTCAGGACATCGACCACTATCACCAACCCTCGTTCGTCGTGTCCCGGCGGGGGCAGGCGCCGCGGGAGTTCATCGTTCCTGGTGAGATGGACACCTCCGGCCGTTTCCGGGTCGAGGTCCCGGTCTCCGCGATCGTCCGGGCGCGATTGTCCCATGAGGATCACTGGAGCATTGCCCTGGCCTCGTCGGACAACTCGAACCGGATCCGACTGGGTCGCCTGCTGGACGACATCCTGGACCGGTACCGCGTCTACCAGTTCCCACCACTGGTGGTGGACGAGGAGAACGATCCGGACTGCGTGGTGGACTTCCCCACATCCGACGTCCGAGTCTGCCCGAGGTTCACCGAGGACAGCGAGTTCGAGCTGGTCGTGGTCGACAGCGAGTGATGGTGGTTCGCCGCTCAGTCCCAGTCGGCCTGCGGAACCGACAGGACACTGCGCTGACCGGCATGCTCGGTCAGGGTCCACAGCCGATCAGCGTCAGTAGGATCAGCCCAGTAGGACAGGTCCTCCGGCCCGACCGCCCAGTCGTAGACGGTCTTCTCCGGGGCACCTCGCCGCCAGACATGGAGGGAACCGGTGCTGGACGTGCCGTTGCTCGCGGCGAACCAGCACCGGTCGTCGCGGCAGGCAGCACCCTGGACGTGCCCGAGCCGCAGGTCGTACGCCTCGGTCGCCGGGGTCTGGCCGCCGGATTCGGCCAGCGGCAATCGGGTGCCGGCGTCGAGCGGGAACCGGACGAGATTGGTGCTGCCATCCAGCCGGCCGTCCCGGTCGGCGTCGGTGGCGTACTCGCCGATGAGGACGCTGTCCGGGGTTGTCCGGCGGTCGAGGGACAGGAATGAGTACCGCAGGGCGGCCCCGGCGGTTGTGATCGAAGCGACCTGCGGCATGACGGCGGAGTAACCGAAGGCCTGGTAGGAACCGTCGCCCTGCCGGCCGATCCGCAGGCTGTCCGCCGGGCTGGTCTGGTAGATCCGATTCACGTCGAAGACCCGCAGGCCGCTGTCGGTGTCGGCGACGTAGAGCAGGTTGCCGTACCACAGGAGACCGCCGGCGTGCCGGTCGATGGGTCGGAAACTGCCGCCAGCGGTCGGCTCGACCAGCAGGACATGGCAGTAGGTGTTCGGGTGGTCGGCATCCCAGTCGACGAAGCTCAGCCGGATGCCCTTCTCCGGGGCCTGCTCCGGGTCGGCCGCACCCGGGGCCGGCGCGCTGGCAGGCTCGTGGTACCAGCTGACGACCACCAGACGGCGGCCGTGGTACTCCCCGGTGGTGAGCGCGTCGGACGTCGTGGTGATGCCCTGGGGGATCCAGCGCTCCGTGCCGCTGTCTCCGGTGTCCCAGCAGAACCCGCGCAGACCCGCTCCGGACCGCTCCTTCAGGGGGGCATAGACCAGGGCGGTCGGGTGGCACAGGACCGCGCGCGGCCGGGACGCCCTGGCCATCAGGGTCTGAATGCTGGTCCTGCTGCCCGCCATGGCCTGCTCGACGGCCGCCAGCGGCTCGGCGAGGCCGGTGGTGTCCGCGGTGAGGCGGAACGCGCCAGCGCTGAGTGCCGTCGGGACGACCGGGGAGGTCGTTCCGGCCGCGGCGGCCCCCGCCGGGGGCGGGGCGATTCCCCAGACCGCAGCCGCGATCAGGCAGGCGCTGACGGCGCCGATGGCCGCGATGGGACCGATGGCCGCGATGGGGCGGCTGGGCAGCCGCCGGACCAGCTCAGGGGGCCTGCCCCACCGCCCTGGCGGGGTGGCGGACGTCGATGGAGTCGACACGGGGTGAGACCATAGCGCCCGTACCCGCACCGGTCTGACCTGGGGTGTCCCGCACCTGCCCAGCCTGGGGCGTCCCGCCCCCTGATCGGTCGTCAGGAAGCCAGCGCGGCGTCGAGCGTGATGGTGACGGCTGCCAGCGCCCTGGACACCGGGCACGCGACCTTGGCCGCCTGGGCCTGCTCAAGGAAGGCCGCCTCGTCCAGACCGGGCACGACCCCCCGGGTGGTGAGATCGATCCGGGTGATGGCGAACCCTTCGCCGTCTCGACCCAGATGCACCGCGGCGGTGGTGTCGATGGACGTCGGAGGGTGCCCGGACTGGGCCAGCCCGTGGGCCAGGGCCATCGAGTAGCAGCCGGCGTGGGCCGCCGCGATGAGTTCCTCCGGGTTGGTGCCGCCGGCAGCGGTCTCGAACCGGGTCGGATAGGAGTAGGCCCCCTGGAAGGCGCCAGAGCCGAGCGCCATCGTCCCAGAGCCGTCGAGCAGCGATCCCTGCCAGTGGGCGGAAGAAGTACGAATAGGCATGATAGTGACAGTAGCGCTTTCTGCGTGCATTCGATCCCTGGCTCGCCATGCGACGACGAACACCAGCACCCACAGCCCGCCAAGAAGGATCGAGGCAATCGCCTGGCTTGGCCAGCTCCAGCCGGCATACACCCGCGCGGCCCCCACAGCGATCGTCCCGCCGATCGCGACCGTCCAGGCGCTCGCCCCGGTCGCCCAGCCGAATCGCCGTGACAGCAGCCAGGCCAGCATGCCAAGGCTCGCCGTCACGACGACGGTCTGGCTGGAGAACAGGCGACCAGCCAGCTGGCTGGTCGACAGCGGTGCCCAGTTCGCGACGGTCGCGATGATGACCAGCGGGACGAACGCGCCGACCGTGCCGAGTGCTCCGATGAGATCGGTGTGCAGCACCCGTGACCCCCAGTTCACCGCAGCGGCCACCAGACCGACCAGGACGACCAGGATCGGACCCCGTACCAGCGACAGGGCGTCGATCGTCGCGCTCACTGTCGCGGGCCGGCGCTGGCCGGCCACCCAGCCCATGATGGGTTGATCGATCAGCGGCAGCCCGCTGGAGCTGATCAGCGCCCCGATACTCCAGGCCAGGCCATAGGCGACCACCAGGAGCGCCAGCACCCCACCGAGGACGTGGACCGCCACCGCGCCGCCGATCCCGAGCCGCCGGGCCAGGCGCGAGAACCCGGCGTGGTGAACGTCGGCGATCCACCGCAGGGGCGGCCAGGCGGCCAGGCGGTTGCCGATGGTCGCGACGGGATCTGGATGCCGTCCCAGGTAGTGACCGATGAACACCAGCACGGTGGTGAGGAGTACCAGCAGGACGACCGCGCTGCTGGCCTGACCGAGCAACCTGCTGACCGTCGCGTACGAGCGCCCGGCGGCGTAGCCGACCAGCAGCGTGCCCCAGACGCAGCCCAGCACTCCGCACAGGTCCCAGCACAGGAACCCGCCGTACCGTGCTCCTGATACCCCGACCAGCCGGGGGGTCAGGGTGCGGGCGAAGGCGATGAACCGGGCCAGGAACACAGCACGGCCGCCGTAGCGCTGGATCAGCCGCTCGGCCCGCTTCCACTGGCGGTCGTCGACCCGCCGCCCGAGTCGGCTGGAGCGCAGTCTCGGCCCGGCATGCCGTCCGGACCGGAACGCGAGGCTGTCTCCGATCAGCGCGGACCCCGCCATCAGCGGCAGGGCGACGGCCAGGTTCAGGGTCTGGGTCGAGCAGAGGAACCCGACCAGGAGCAGGGTCGCCTCGCCGGGGAGCACCAGACCGATGATGGTCGCGGTCTCGGCGGCGACCATGGCCGCCGTGAGGAGATAGATGATTGCCGGAGGCCATTGGGTGAACACGGCCACGATCGCGTCCACACCCATCGCCTCATCCCGTACGCCGCCACCCTGGCGTTCGCGGCGTTGAAGGCCGCATTCCGGATCATACTGGTGCGAGGTGATCGATAGTGATTCCTCAGATGACGGTCCCGCCGGGTCAGGGGTACGGCGTCGCGACGGTGCCGGGCGTCCGGGCGTCGCGTCGCGGGGCCGCTGTGGTGATCTCGGGGGCTTGGGGGCGTGCGAACAGGTACCCCTGTGCCAGCTCGCAGCGGAAGGTCCGCAGATGCGTGACCTGGCTGGGGTGGTCGACCCCCTCCGCCACGCAGGTGAGCCCGAGCCCGTGGACGAGTCCGATGACACTGCCGACCAACATGGTGGCCTTCGGATCGTGACCAAGGCCCCGGATGAACGACCGATCGACCTTGACAGCGTCCACCGGAAGCTCCCGGAGATAGGTCAGGGAGGAGTACCCGACGCCGAAGTCGTCGAGCGCGATCCGGACGCCCAGGGTTCTCAGGTCGTTCAGGGTCCGGGCGGCTTCGTGGAGATTGGTGATGAGCGAACTCTCGGTCAGCTCGATGGTCAGGGCTGCGGCGGGCAGGCCGTTGGTGTGCAGCACATGGGTGACGTCGTGGAGGACGGTCCCGGATGCCAGGTAGGAGGCGGACATGTTGACATGGATGCCGTACCGATGGTCGACCGCCCGCCATTCCGCCAGCTGGGCCAGGGCTGTGGTCAGCACCCACCGGTCGATGTCGGGGAGCAGGCAGGCGTCGGTGGCAGCCATGAGGAAGGCGTCGGGGGTCAGCACGCCCTGGTGCGGGTGGTGCCAGCGCAGCAGCACCTCGGAGCTGCTGGACGCTCCGCTGGTCAGATCGACGATGGGCTGGTAGACGAGGCTGAACTGCCCCCTGGCCAGCGCGGTGGCCAGGTCGGTTTCCAGGCTGCGCTGCGCTTCGATGGCTGCGGCCATGCTCCGGTCGAACAACCTTGCCCGTCCCTTGCTGTGGTGCTTGGCCTCGTACAGGGCGAGATCGGCGTGGTGCAGCAGCGCCTCTGGCGTGAGTGACTCGGTGCGCGCGGCGATGCCGGCACTGGCCCGCATCGCTGCCGGACGGCCGTTGACCAGCACCGGGGCGGCGAGGTTGTCGAGGATCTCGGTGGCCAGGCGCTGAGCGGCTCGGAGCCCCCCGTCCTCCAGCAGCACGGCGAACTCGTCGCCTCCCAGACGTGCGGCCAGCGCTGCCTCGCTGTGGGACTCGGTGGTCTGCCGCAGCCGGTCGGCAACGATCCTCAGGAGCCGGTCGCCGGCGGCGTGGCCGAGGGTGTCATTGACGACCTTGAAGCCGTCAAGGTCAATCATGAGGAGGGCCGGGACGTTCGGGTTGGCGTCGCTCAGGTCGAGCTCGGAGAGCCGCTGGTTGAGCAGGGCCCGGTTCGGGAGCCCGGTGAGGGCGTCATGGGTCGCCTCGATGGCGAGCCTGGTGCGTTCCCTGGCGAGATCCTCGGCCAGGGCGGCGTTGAGCTGGAGGGCGAGGAACTGCCGGCACAGGAGCAAGATGACGATCAGCCCGCCGAACCAGAGCACCTTCGGCTCCAGGGATTTTCCTGTGGCCGCCCGGACCGTAACGAGGGCGAAGAACCCTCCGACCGGGACATACGGCAGCAGGTTGCTGGGCAGGGTCGAGGGCCGCCACACCCGATCGAGGCCGAGGGGGAGCGGGGCCAGCGGTGCGATGGACATCAGCACGGCCGCGGCGACGTAGCCGCCCCGCATGAAGGGTGCCACCCACAGCTGATTGGTGATGTCGCCGGCGATCTCGACGAGCAGGGCGGTCGCCAGCACCGCGACGCCGCCAGCGATCGCCGTCATCGCCGTGAGCCGGCGGATCGGCTGGCCGAGCAGCAACAGCAGCGCGACGGCCAGCACCGCGACGGCCAGCACGGGATACAGCAGATCGATCAGTGCCTGCCGCGATGATCCAGCCGCGCGGCTCATCGGCGCGAGGACGTACTGGTATGCGGTCCCGAACAGGGCGGCGGCAACGAGGCTGCCGTCGAGCGCCATCCGGAGCTTCCCGGAGATGTTCGGGGGAGC
>JAFGOK010000458.1 GCA_016926535.1 Micromonosporaceae bacterium
GCCGCGAGGGCCTCCGGTCCGGCGAGCAGCGCCGCCGGGTCGAGATTCCCCTGCACCGCCACGTTCGGCACCATGGTTCGAACCACCGGCAGGGGGGTTCTCCAGTCGACGCTGAGCATCTCGATCGGGAGCTGGGCGATCTGGCGGTACAGATGCGCGCAGCCGACCGCCATGTAGATGCGCGGCACTCCCCAGCCAGCCAGCGCCTGGAACACCCGGTGCAGGGCCGGCAGGCCGAACCGCTCGTACGTCACAGGGTCGTGCACCCCGGCCCAGGTGTCGAAGAGTTGCACGGCCCGCGCCCCGGCGCGGATCTGGGCCTGCAGGTACCGGATCGTCACGGTCGCCAGCAGGTCGATGAGGTCGGTCGCCGCGCCAGGCTCCGCGCGCAGCCAGGCCCGGAACGGCGCGAAGTCCCCGCCGCCGGAGCCCTGCACCAGGTACCCGGCCAGGGTCAGCGGGGCGCCGGCGAACCCGATGAGCGGCACCGCCGTCGCCCCCGTCACCATCGCAATCGTCTCGGTGACGAACGGGGCAATCGCTGCCTCCTCCGGGATCCGCAGCGCCGCCACGTCCGCCGGGGTCCTGATCGGCTCGGCCACCCGCGGACCGGGGGTGAACTCGACCGGCACTCCCATCGCGGGTAGGGGCGTCATGATGTCGGAGAACAGGATCGCCGCATCCAGGGGAAACCGCAGCAGCGGCTGCATCGTGATTTCGGCGGCGATCTCCGGCGTGGTCACCATCTGCCAGAAACTCCGCCCTGCCCGGAGGGCGCGGTACTCCGGCAGGTACCGCCCGGCCTGCCGCATCAGCCAGATCGGGGCGGTCGGGGTCTCGACCCCCCAGGCCGCCCCGAGGAAGCCCTTCCCGGTCGGGCCGTCCGGGTCACTGGTGCCGGGCATGGTGGTCCTCTCCTCCCGCTGGACCCGGCCGGGCCTGGCGGCCAGCGCCGGCCAGGCTGCGCCCGAGCCGCTCAGCTTCGCTGATGGTGTCCTTGAGCCCGACGCCCCGGTAGGAGTTGCCGGTCAGGCGGAGACCTGGGAGTTCGAGCAGCAGCCGATCGAGCTGGCGGACCGTCTCGGCGTGCCGCCGCCCGTACTGGGGAATCGCCTGGCGCAGCACGACGTCCCGGACGAACTCCGGTCGAGCCGAGACGGTGAGAACCCGCCGGAGGTCCCGGGCGGCCCGGGCGAGTGCCGCCTCGGTCGACGCGTCGACCATCCCGGGGCTGAAGGCTCCGCCAGCGAACACCCGCAGCAGGGTCCGCCCGGGTGGGGCCTGCCCCTCGAACACCCCGGAACTGACCGAGACGCCCATGATGTCCAGGCCCTCCCCCGGCGGGGAAAGGAAACCGAAACTGGGCGGGGCCGTCCGGAACGCCTTTGTCGGATACCCCAGACCGAGCACTCGCATGTCGGTGTACCCGATGGTATCCAGCACGGCTGCCAGCTGCGGTGCCTTGCTGGCCAGCAGCCGGGCCGCGACCCGGGCCGGCACCGCGAGCACCACCGTCCGCGTCCGCACCCGCCGGCCCGTCCCATCAGTGATCTCGAACCGGCACCCCGCCGGGTCAGTGCTGATCGGGGTAACCGAGCAGGCGTCGAACCCGCGCACCAGCCGGTGCCCGAGGTAGGCCGCCAGAGCGTCGATCATCGCGTTGAGTCCACCCCGACGCACGGTGATCGGCCCCGACCGAGCAGGCTGCGCTGGCTGGACTGGCTGGACTGGCTGGACTGGCTGGACTGGCTGGACTGGCTGCGCTGGCGCAACACGCTGCGCAGGCTCGGCGGCGCGGCGCTGGGCCCGGCGCTGCCGCAGAGCGGTGATCGCCAGGCTCCCACTGCCAGCGACCTGATCGAGTTGCCACAGTCCGGGCGCGAACGCCTCGAGCCCCGTTGACCGCGCATCGCCACCGGTGATCCCCTGCACGATGGCACCGACCAGCACTCTGGCCGCCTCGCGGCCGAAGCGCCGCCGCACGAACTCATCGACGGTCTCGTCCGCACCTGGCCCCTTGCGGCCCAGCACCGGCTCAGCGAGGATGCGCGCCTTGCCCCGCGCCGAGAGCATCCCGGTCGTGGCGGCTGAGACCAGCCCGGTCGGCACAGGGTGCAGGCGTCCTCTCCGCCACACCGCGGCGTTGGCTCCGCTGGCCGCCGCCTCCTCGATCCGGTCGCCCAAGCCGACCCGTTCGAGCATGGCGAGTACCTCGGGAGTCAGCGATCGGATCGAGGCTGGCCCATGCTCGAAGGTGTACCCGTCGGCCACTGTCGTCACCGCATGCCCGCCCGGCCGGCTGGCGGTCTCCAGGACCAAGACGCTGGCCAGCGGATCACGCTCGACGACCGCACTGGCTGCGGTGAGTCCAGCGGGGCCCGCTCCGATCACGGCGATATCCACGCTGCTCAACTGGGTGCCCACGAGGCCTCTCCTCTCTGCCCTGAGCCTGGCCGCGGAGAGCTCGCCCGCCCCCGCGCGAGGTGATCCGCGACAATCGTCGCCAGGGCCGTGCCAAAGGCCGGCCGGGCGTTGAGGGCTGGCGCCCGGCGAAAGCCGGTGATGCCGGCCCTGCGGGCGATCCCGGCCAGCGTGACATCAATATCAAACAAGGTCTCGATATGGTCGGAAGTGAACGAAATCCCCACGACCAGCACGTTGCGCACGCCCCGCCGGGCTAGCCGCTCGATAATCCGCGCCGTACTCGGCCCCTGCCAGGCCGCCGGACCCACCTTGGACTGATACGTCAGCAGGTACGGATTGGCCAGGTCCAGCCGCTCGACGACCCCCTGGACGGTTGCCGCGACCTGCTGTGGGTACACATCCCCCCGCTCAACGACCGACCTCGGCAGACCATGGGCGCTGAACAGAACGAACGCCGTGTCCCGCGAGGCTTCGTCAAAGCCTGCCAGCCCCTCGCGCACCGTCTCGGCGACGGCCTGGAGGTAGGCCGGGTGGCTGTGCCAGGTGTCCAGCACGGACCATTCGAAGGCATCCTCCGTGCCGGTACGCTCAACCGCCCGCCACAGCTCAGCCAGGCTCGATCCGGTCGTGACGCAGGAGTACTGCGGGTACTGGGGGAACGCCACCGCCCGGGTGACGCCGTCTGCCAGCATGCCGAGCAGCGCCTCCTCGCTGGTCGGCCGGGTGTACCGGAACGCGACATAGCACCGGTGGGACCCGGCCGCCGGAGCGCGGGTCGCCAGACTCTCCACCATCAGGTCGCCCTGCCGGCGGGTCCAGTCCAGCAGCGGGGAACCGCCGCCGATGGCCTGGTACCGGCGCCGGGTCCCCGGCGCGCGCAGGCCGGCGATGATTGGCCCGAGCCGGCGCTGGGCGGGCAGCCGCATGAGGTCCCGGTCCTGGAACAGGGCGGTGAGAAACGGCCGGACGTCGGCCAGGGTCCGGGGACCGCCGAGGTTGAGCAGAACGACGCCGACCATCCGTCAGCCCTCCTGGAGGCGCCGGGCGGCCTCCAGCGCCCAGTAGGTGAGCACGAGGTCTGCCCCGGCCCGCCGCACCGAGAGCAGCGTCTCGGTGATCACCCGCTCCCGGTCCAGCCAGCCCCGGGCCGCTGCGGCCTCGATCATGGCGTACTCCCCGGACACCTGGTACGCGGCGACAGGCACGTCCACGGCCTGCGCCACGCGGAACACGATGTCCAGATAGGACATCGCTGGCTTGACCATGACCGCGTCCGCACCCTCCGCGATGTCGAGGGCCACCTCGCGCAGCGCTTCGCGGCCGTTGGCTGGATCCTGCTGGTAACCGGCCCGGTCGCCGAAACTCGGCGCGCAGTCCGCCGCCTCGCGGAACGGCCCGTAGAAGGCGGAGGCGTACTTGGCGGCGTAGGCCAGGATCGCCGTCTCGGAGAACCCCGCGCTGTCCAGCCCCTGCCGGATCGCGCGCACCTGACCGTCCATCATGCCGCTGGGCGCGACGACGTGGGCCCCCGCCTCGGCCTGGGCTGCGGCGATCGCAGCGTACCGCTCCAGCGTGGTGTCGTTGTCGACTGAGCCCCGCGCGGTCAGGATCCCGCAGTGACCGTGATCGGTGTACTCGCAAAGGCACAGGTCTGCCATCAGGACGCAGGTGTCACCGAGGTCCTCCCGCAGCGCGCGCAGCGCCACCTGCACGATCCCATCGGGATCGTCAGCGGCCGACCCCCGGGCGTCCTTCCGAAGAGGAATCCCGAACAGGATCAGGCCGCCAACCCCTGCGGCCACGGCGGCCCGAGCCGCTGGCAGCAGGCTACGCACGCTGTGCTGCATCACGCCAGGCATAGCGTCGATCGGCGTCGGGTCGGTGATGCCCTCCCTGACGAACAGCGGCAGCACCAGGTCGGCTGGGGCAAGCCTGGTCTCAGCGACCAGCCGGCGCATCGCCGCGGTCCGCCGCAGCCGGCGCGGGCGCTGCCCCGGTACGGTGTTCACCGATGCCCTCCCTTCATGTCAGCTGACCTCTGGCTTCGATCGCGGCGTCGGCCAGCTCGATGCCCAGCTGGCAGCCCTGGGAGACCGGCGCCTGGCCGGAGCGCCGGATCGCCGTACCGTCCCGGCCAGCGCAGCACACGTCCAGGCAGATAGTCCCTGAATCGATCAGGCGCGCGTACGCCCCGACCGGAGCCCCGCAGCCGACGTCGAGCCGGGCGAGAAACGACCGCTCCGCCGCCGTCGTCATCCTGCTGGCTGGATCATCAAGGACGGCGAGCCACTCACGCAGCTCACGATCCTCTTCTCGGCACTCGACGGCCAGAGCACCCTGCGCCGGGGCTGGAAGCATCCGCTCCGGGTCGAGAATCTCGGTCGCAGCCGCCAGCAGCCCCAGCCTGATCAGCCCGGCCGCGGCGACGATCACCGCATCGACTGCCCCGGATTCGACCATCGCCAGCCGGCGGTCGAGGTTGCCCCGGATCGGGACGACGGTCACCGGCAGGCCAAGCCGGCGCAGCTCCGCGCTGCGGCGCGCCGCCCCGGTCCCGATCCTGGCCCCCGCCGGCAGGTCGACCAGGCGACGATCCTGGCGGTCGACCAGGGCGTCTCTGGGGTCCTCCCGGGCAGGGACCGCCGCGAGGCACAGCCCGGCCAGCGGCTTCGCCGGAAGATCTTTGAAAGAGTGAACGACGAGATCAATTGATCCGAGCAGCAGCGCCTCACGCAGCGCCGTCACGAAGACCCCGGTCGTCCCGAGCGCAGCGATCGGCTTGGTCGAGCGGTCCCCGTCGGACATAATCTCCACCAGGTCAACCGGGCGCCCGCTGGCTGAGGCAAGCCGGTCAGCGACGGTCCTCGACTGGGCCAGTGCGAGCCGGCTTCCCCGGGTCCCCAGCCGCAGACGTGGACGTGGACGTGGACGAAACCGACCGGGCGACGCAGGCTCGGGGAACGCAGGCTCGGGCGACGCCGGTCTTTCGCCGTTCACTGCGTCACCTCGGATTCAAGATCGAACAAGGTTGCCAGGGCCTCGACATAGCGAGGGCCCTCCGCCCCGGCTGCGAGTTCCCGAACTCGAACAGTCGGGGTGTGCAGCAGCTTGCCGACAGCCCGTCGCACGGCGGTCTCGACCTCCCTCTGCGAGCGCTGGTCCAGCTGGGGCAGGCGCCGGACCACGCGGCGCACCTCGGACTCGACCAGCCCATCCGCTGCGGCCCTAAGCTCGCTGATGACGCGGGTCACCCGGGCCCGCTCCCGCCGCCAGCCCTGGAACTCCGCGACAGCGTCGTCCACCATTGACCAGACCGTCTCAACATCACCAACGGCACCGCATCCTTGCAGATACGCCCCAATATCATCAATATCGATCACTGTAACATTCGGAAGATCCCGTACCTTTGGATCAATGTCCCGCGGCAGGGCCAGATCCACGCACACCAGGGGTGCAACGGTGCGCGACGCCCGGTTGAGGATGGCCTGGGCCACCTGGTCTTCGTCCACGATGTGGCCCGGCGCGTCGGTGCAGCTGACGACCAGATCAGCGGCTGCGATGGCTCCAGCGATCCCGGAGAAATCAACGGCTGTCCCCGACATTCTGGTGGCGAGTTCGCAGGCCCTGCTCCTGGTCCGGTTGGCGACGGCCAGAGGCGACACTCCAGCATCCCGCAGCAGGCCAGCGGCCATCGCCCCCATCTTGCCAGCGCCAATGAGCAAGCCCGGTCTGCCGGCAAGGCCCCCGAGGCGTTGTGCTGCGACGTCCAGCCCGACACTGGCCATCGACCGCCCTGCGGCGCCAATGGCCGTCTCGGTGCGCGCCCGCTTGCTGGTCCGCAGCGCGACCCGGAGGAGCTGGCCGAGGACCGGGCCCATCACCCCAGCGGCCTCTGCCGCCCGGAACGCCTCCCGGATCTGCCGGACGATCTGACACTCCCCCATGACCATGGAGTCGAGGCCGCAGGCGACCGCGAGGACATGTCTGGTCACCTCATCGCCGGTCGCGACTGAGAGCAGATCCTGAACCGAGGACGCTTTCTGGCCCAAGGCCCCGGCCTGGGTTGCTGCCTGGGTCGGCTGCGACGGACCAGCCGGGTCGGTCAGGATCCGGATCACTGCGGCC
>JAFGOK010000459.1 GCA_016926535.1 Micromonosporaceae bacterium
CGCCGATCGACTCGCCGAGCACATCGGTCAGCCGCTCGTAGACCCTGGGGTCGGCGAAAGAACCCCGACCAGTCACGAACGTCTCTGCTCTTCCCGCCATGGACGCGACGCTATGCCGCCCGGCTTCACTGCCGGAGCGATCCGCCGTCGATCTGTGGACAGCGGTCCGGTTGTGGACAACCTTCCGATCAACGACTTGCTGCGCTACGCCCCGCCCAGCCGATGAATGACGAGCCCCAGCAGGCCAGGACCAGCGTGAGCTCCGACAGTCGCCCCGACCTCGACGAGATACAGATGCCTCAGCCGCGGGCCGAGCCGCGCCGCCAGTTCTTCGGAGAGGGCGTTGGCCCGATCCGCCTCGCCGAGATGGTGCACCGCGATGCGGACGTCGCCCGTTCCCGTGGCGGCCAGCGCCAGCTGGCTGAGCCTTGCGACGGCCCGGGTCGCTGTGCGGACCCGGTCGGTGACCACGATGCCGGCACTGGTCACCCTCAGGATGGGCTTGACGGCGAGCGCCGTCCCGACCAGGCTGGCCGCCGCGCCGATCCTCCCGCCCCGGCGCAGGTACTCCAGGGTGTCGACGCAGAACAGCGTCGTCGTCCGCTCTGTGGCGGCTTCGACAGCCCGGCGCACCGCCATGCTGTCTCCCCCGGAGCCCGCTGTCTCCAGCCCGGCCATCACCGGGAACCCCAGCCCCATACCGACTGATCCGGAATCGACCACCTGCACGCGATCGCCGAACTGCTCTGCCGCTGCCGTCGCCGCCGCGATGGTTCCGGAGAGTTTCGCCGACAGGTGGACCGAGACGACGCCCGAATTGCCCTGGCCCAGCAGCAGGTCGTACACCTCGATGAACTCGGCTGGGGCGGGCCGGGAGGTCGTGACGATCTGCCGTCGGACCTGCAATGCCTCCGCGACGTCCGTTGCGGCGATATCGATCCCTTCGCGCCCCTGCCGATCGCCCACAACAACGGTCAGCGGCACAACGGTGCACGTTCCGGCGAGCTCGCTCGGAAGGTAGGCCGTTGAGTCCGTGACAACTGCGACAGGCATGACCGCACGGTATCCGATCAGGGAACGGCGCCGCCTCAGCCGGTCTGGATCTCCGACACCCTCAGTGGAGTCCCCTGCTGGCAGGTTGTCATGAGATCCGGTTCAAGGCGCCCGCGCACGGTCACTCGCTTCCCTGCCGTCAACTTGGCGCGGTCGCCGCCGACGAGGAGGTACGAGCGTTCAGCCGTCTGCAGAACCAGGCAGTTCAGCTCGACCCCCGCCTCGATGACACCGGAGACCGTGATCTCGCCGGCAGCTGTAGCGCTCGGTTGACCGGTGGGGCCCGGCGCCGGTGCTGTCGGTTCTGTGGTCTCGGACGGCTGGGCCGAGACCTCCGCAGACGGTGAAGCCGCCGGTGAGGAGGCCGACGGGCCAGATGACCCCGCACCCCCAACCGCGGTTTCCTCGCCCGTTCCGGTGCAGCCTGCGAGAATCCCGCCTGTGATCACAGCGGTGAGGAACACTGCGACGCCAGAGATCCGTCGTGTAGCCATGCGGGTTTGACGCTGGCAGCGATCGCTCGGTTCCACTGACTCAGCCGCTTTCGGTCGTCGGGGTCAGCTGTTGTACGACCACAGCGCCCAGCCCCGGACCGAATCGCACCGGAGTTCCGCCCATCGGCAGTTAGCCAGGCCGCACAGGGTACGAATGGGCTGCTCCGGCCAGCCGAGAACGGCGCCACAGGCCTGCCGCGCGGTGCCGCCATGCGTCGCCAGCACCACCACCTCGTTCTCCGCGACGACCTCCGAGACGACCACGGAGGCCCGCTTCGCGAGATCATCGAGGGTCTCGATCCCGAGTCCGATTGAGGGATGGCCCGCTCGCCAGCGAGCATGTTCCTCAGGCCAGCGAGCGATGATTTCCGGCCCGGTCAATCCCTGCCACGGGCCGTAGTACCGCTCACGGAGCCGGGAGTCCAAGGCAACAGGCAGACCAGTCACTGCGGCAAGGGCCGCCGCGGTGTCCGCGGCGCGTCGCAGGTCACTGCTGACGATTCTGGTCGGACCGAGCGCCGCGAGCCGTTCAGCCGCAGCAGCGGCCTGCGCCGCCCCGGCTTCTGTCAGATCAATATCGGCGTGTCCCTGGACCCGGCCTCCAGCGTTCCATTCCGTCTGGCCATGTCGCCATATGATCAGACGCTTCACGCTGCCCCGCCAGGACTGGCCGCGCTGGCCTCGACCGGGGCGTCGCGGTCGACAAAGGGAATCACTGGGCAGTCCTTCCAGAGCCGGTCCAGCGCGTAGAACTCTCGCTCTTCGGCGTGCTGCACATGGACGACCACGTCGAGGTAGTCCAGCAACACCCACCGGCCACCGCGCCCTCCCTCTCGGCGCACGGGTTTGGCCCTCTCCGGCAGACCAAGGAGCCGCTCCTCGATCGCGTCAACGATGGCGAGGACCTGACGCTCGTTCGGCGCGGACGCGATCACAAAAGCATCCGTGATCACGAGTTGATCGGCCAGATCCAGGATGACGATATCTGCGGCCTTCTTGTCAGCGGCTGCCTGCGCAGCCGCAAGCGCCATCTCACAGGCATGCTCAGAAGCGGGCACCGGGCTCCTTCCCTCGAACGACGAGCCGGCATGGACCGGATCTGATCCCCAAGCCTCTCATGCCGCCGGATCGCCGGACAGGAGCCGGGCGTCAGGCCGGTGACGATACGACAGTCGCACCACTACAGGCAGCAACAAAAGCATTCCGCCGATACAGCTCCCGCTTCGCGATGTACTGCACAACACCATCCGGTACCAGGTACCACACGGGTTTTCCCTGCCCGACCCTGGACCTGCACTCGGTCGATGAGATCGCCATCGCGGGGACTGTGACGAGGCTGACCGCGTCTGCGGGCAGGTGCGCGTCGCTGAGCTCGAACCCTGGACGGTTGACCCCGATGAAGTGCGCCATGCCGAACAGTTGGCTGGCATCCTTCCAGGAGAGGATCCGTCCGAGTGCGTCCGCACCGGTGATGAAGTACAGCTCGACGTCCGGGCCATACTCCCTGCGAAGATCTCGCAGGGTATCGACAGCGTACGTCGGTCCAGAACGGTCGATATCGACACGACTCACCCGGAACCTGGGATTCGACGCCGTTGCGATCACGGTCATCAGGTAGCGGTCCTCCGCCGCGCTCACCTGTGTCGCGTCCTTCTGCCAGGGCTGTCCCGTCGGAACGAACACCACCTCGTCCAAGCCGAATTGATCGCTCACCTCGCTTGCCGCCACCAGGTGGCCATGATGGATCGGATCAAAGGTCCCGCCCATGATCCCGATCCTTCGCCGCGGACCCGGCCCGCCGATCCGCACGTCACCCATATCAGCAGCCTAGATGCCACACCAGATCGAACCCATGATCCACGTCACGTCACCCACCCGAGTCCCGCGGCGCAGCGAGGCGGATCCGCTGTAAGGTGACTGTCCAGACGGCGCCTGTATAGGCGATACATCCGACAATCACTGCACATCCCGGTTCCCAGGGATTCATGAGAGGCCCATGCCATGACCATGCTCCATCCAAAGGGTGACTTCGACTTGTCGCGGGCCGTCTGGCAGGGCGCACCCGACGATGGGGAGGACGGAGTCCAAGTCGCATTTGTCGACGATCTCATTGGCCTGCGCAATGCCGCGGATCCCAACGGCCCAGTGCTGGTGTTCACACAGGCAGAATGGGACGCTTTCGTGCTGGGCGCCAAGGACGGCGAATTCGACCTCGATGTGGCCTGACCCACCGGACCCTGCTCCGGTCCGTACAACAACCATCCCGAGACTCCCTACGGGGTCAACGTCACGCCGGTGATCCACCCAGAGCATCGTGACCGATGAGCGAAACGATCGCACCAACGTCCTCGACAGCCGGCGCGACAGCTCTCAGGCGCAACGCGAGATTCGCCGCAGCAACGACTGGTGCCGGGTCCGCAAGGGTAATGCCAAACCGCCTCGCCGCCCACAGCGCAACCTCGCTCCACCTGAACCATGGCTCAGTTCCCTGGTGAGCCTCTGGATCCGGGAACCCGCATGCCCGGCCCTCTCCCGACGCCCACCGGCTAACTCTCCGGGGGTGGCACTCGAGCCGCATCGCGATCAGCGGCACGGTCACCAGCTCCTCATCCGGCCCAACATCGATGGGCACCAGACCAGCGGCATCAAGGTCACCGATTGCCGTCGCAACAGCCACCGCCATGGACGGGGCCTCCCTGTCCACGAAAACGGCCGCCCACCGCCGGAACGCGCCCACTTCGACACAGCAATCATGCGCCACGGCGAACAGCCCGCAGATCTGGTCCTCCCGGGGTGGCTGCTCGATCCGCAGCAGGAACTGCCGCGCGGTCATCGGTGCACCTGCCCCGGCAGGTGGCGGCGGGCGAACAGCGTCACCCGGCGGGCTCGAAACATCATGATCGCGTCATCTCGCTCATCCATGCGGCTCGGCACGTCGAGGGCGGCCCCGCAGACCGTGCAGACCAGACGGGACCACGGGCGACGCTCGTCCGGATCGATCAGACGCAGGCCCGAACGAACCGCGATGGCGAAGGCCTCAGGCAGACCACACGATGGAGCCTCAGGCAAACCAGAAAAACTCGTTGATTCCATCTCACGAGTTAACCGCTTCGAGTCCCCCGTGGGAGGGGCCAGAACAGGGGCCACTCAGAAGCGATCTGCCATTCGGGCAAGAGCGATCCGTCAGAGTTGCACGGCCCGGCTACGCAGCCGGGCAAGAGCGTCGGACCGAGCACCAGGCTCGACCCAGTACCGGGTCGGACGATACTCCACGGCCTCGATCAAGAACTCCTCGTCAAGGAGCGCCTGAAACGGCACAACCAGCACATCGGTCCCGGCAGCGTCCCTGCCGCCCTCAGTGCCCCCGCCTCCCCTGCCGCCCTCACCGCCCCTACCGTCCGCGCAGCCCACGCCGTTCTGGTCATCGATCGCAATATAGTCAGCGGCCGGCAGCAGCGTGGGAGCGCCGCCACCCCAGCTGGCGATCGTGAACGCGGTCTCCCCGCCGCGTCGCACCATCATGCAACTGGCGACAGTGCATCCTCGGAGCGCCTCATCGTCGGTCAGGACAGAGCGCTGCGTTTCGTACTCAACAGCAGCCAGCGACCGCTCCGCCCTCCTGACAGCGGCGCGGAGCCTGCGACCGCCACCCCCCGCCGGATACGGCACGAGGCAGGCCGAATCGTCCAAGGTGTATCCCATGGGAGACAGGGGCCGTGCTGCCTGGACGTACTCCTCCAGCATCGCCTCGAACATCCCGCCGAGCACTGCCTCCTCATCGCGAACGACCACCATCAGGGTCGGATGCGGGACAAAGGCCACCGGCCTGCCGCCGATCTCGCCAGCCAGGTCGCCCAGCCAGGCGCTCAGCAGGAGTCTGGAAACGACATACGAATCGCCGGCGTCGAAAAACGTCAGAGCGGCTGACCCGAACGTCGCATCGGCTGCAGGCCCCGGGGGGACCACTCGGGCCAGGTTCGCCCGGGCCACGGCGAACACCTGCTCCGCGGGCACCCCCCACATGCCCTCGGCAACGTAGCCCATCGAGGTCGGCTGGTCGACGACGACCAGTTCATCGAGATACGGCAGGGCTGGCCGGCGCAGCACGGCCGTGTGAGCCATTGGCCCGCCCCTGCCGAAGCTCGCCCCCCGAAGCACCGGTCTCAGCAGGGGCTGTGCCTCCTCCCAGACGGCTGGGATGGCCGGCGGCGAGATGAAGGTCCCAACGAACCGCTCGATCCGGTCCATGCTGCTGCCCGGATCCCGCTGGCACTCCGCGTAGAGGTTCCCGAGGTACATCCAGACCGAGTCCTGGTCCGGACGGGCTCTGTACTCGATGGCGAACTGATCGGGGTGGTACACGGCCTTGCGAATACCGGCGGCGCGCAGCCGCCCGATGACCTGCCTGACGAATCGATCCGGGCCGGTCCGAGGAAACAGCCAGCTGAAGAAGCTCATGACACTTCTTCGATCAACTCCGATTCACCTGCCTGCTCGACCTCATCGGCGGGTCTGCGTCTCCGAGCGGCTCTCGCGGCCTTGCGCTGCACCGCAGTCGCCCTCGTGCCGGGCTGTTCCAGCCGGTGGTCGGTCCCTCTGCCGCTGGGAACGTACTCCTTCCCGGCGTACATCGTCGGCTGCCAGTCGAATTCGTGGTCACCGATCCGGACGAGACACCCAGGCTCCGCGCCCGCCTTGGTGAGTGCCTCCTCCACGCCCAGCCTGGCCAACCGGTCAGCAAGATAACCAACGGCCTCATCATTGTCGAAATTGGTCTGACGCACCCACCGCTCCGGTCTCACCCCGCGGACGGCGAAGACCCCGTCAGGCAGGCTCTCAATACGGAACCCAGCGTCGTCAACGGCCGCTGGCCGGAGAATGATCCGCGGCTTTGGCGCTGCCGAGACCTGCGCCCGACCGGCCTCGACCAGATCCGCCATGGCGAAGATCAGGTCGCGCACCCCTTCCCGGCTGACAGCGCTGATGGGAAATACCCGCAGGCCTCTGGCCTCGATGTCTGACCGGACGATGTCGGAAAGATCACGCGCGTCCGGAACATCGATCTTGTTCAGGACGACGATCCTCGGCCGGTGTTCGAGACCACCGTATGCCGCGAGTTCCCGTTCCAGGACGTCGATGTCCGACAGCGGATCCCGGCTGGTCTCTGGCGTAGCACAGTCGACGACGTGCACCAGCACGGCGCAGCGCTCGATGTGCCGGAGAAACTCGAGACCGAGCCCCTTGCCGCTGGCCGCCCCCGGGATGAGACCGGGCACATCCGCGACGACAAAGGACCGTTCACCGGCCTGGACCACGCCAAGATGTGGCACCAGCGTGGTGAACGGATAGTCGGCCACCTTGGGATGGGCAGCGGAGATCACGGAAATCAGCGAGGACTTCCCCGCCGAGGGAAAACCCACCAAACCAACATCGGCAACGCTCTTGAGCTCCAGGACAACGTCGACCACATCCCCTGGTTCGCCGAGCTCGGCGAACCCTGGCGCCTTCCTTCGAGCGTTGGCCAGGCTCGCGTTCCCCCGGCCGCCCCTGCCGCCCCTCGCGGCGACGTACCGGGTCCCGGCGCCGACGAGATCCGCGAGCACCTCGCCATCCTGCCCCTGGACGACGGTTCCGTCTGGCACCCGGAGCACGAGGTCCGCGCCGTTCGCACCGTCCCGATTCGACCCCTGGCCGCCTTTACCATTGCCCGCCCGGAGATGTGGGTGGAAGTGGAAGTCCAGGAGCGTGTGCACCCCTGGATCGACGACGAGCTCGACGCTGCCCCCGTGCCCGCCGTTGCCACCGTCCGGGCCACCAAGCGGTTTGAACTTCTCCCGGTGGATGGAGGCGCAGCCGTGTCCCCCGTCCCCGGCGCGCAGGTGGAGCACCACCCGGTCGACGAACGCTGTCACGCTGCCCCCTCACATGCAGAAGCGGCGGGCCTGGGCGCGATGTCGAAACCTTCCGACGCGCCCGACCCGCCGCTCGATGACGTCCTCAGCCCTCCGCGGGCACGATGTTGATGACCTTGCGGCCACGCTTGAAGCCAAACTGAACGTTGCCTGCTGCCAGAGCGAACAGGGTGTCGTCCCTGCCCCGGCCGACCAGCTCTCCCGGGTGGAACTTCGTACCCCGCTGACGAATGATGATCTCGCCGGCGCTGACCAGCTGACCACCGAACCGCTTGACGCCGAGGCGCTGAGCCTGGGAGTCCCGCCCGTTGCGTGAGCTGGACGCGCCCTTTTTGTGTGCCATGGGTCGCCTGTCCTCTACTTCCCGGTCGAGATGCCGGTCACCTTGACCTGCGTCAGCGGCTGACGGTGGCCCTGGCGCTTGTGGTACCCGGTCTTGTTCTTGAACTTGTGGATCCGGATCTTCGGACCCTTGGTGTGCGCGACGACCTCTGCGGTCACCGCAACAGCGGCAAGATCGGACGCCTCGGTCATGACGTTGATCGAGGATCCATCACCATCGACGAGGAGCACTGCCGGCAGCGTCACCGCGTCGCCGGGCTCACCCGTGAGCTTCTCGATCTCGATCACGTCGCCCTCAGCGACCTTGTACTGCTTGCCGCCGGTCTTGACGATCGCGTACATCGGACGCGGACTCCTGTCGTTTGCTGCTGGCGGTGGACTGCTGGTTGCTCGCGAAAGGCGAGCGTGTCGTGCATGACCTTGACCTAACCAGGAAGCCTTTTGATCAAGAACACACCTGACAGACAACGCTCCCGGTCAAGAACATACAACAACCTGGACACACGGAAACGCGCGCCACAGCAAAGGGTACGCCATGCCAGGCGGATGCCCCAAATTGGCGGTCGATGCGACGGCGCTCCTGGTCAGGCCCTGCCGAGTCATGGCCGGGTCCGCCTGCGGGAGGTGCCACGGCGGGTTCGCCTCCTGCCGCCCGGGGGCAACTCGTCCTCAAAGACCTCCTCAAAGCCCTCACCGGCCGACCCGAGACGCGCTTCGCCGAGTTCCCCCTCTGCCGATCCCGATCCGGCCAGCGAGGCATCGGCCGATCCCTGCACCGCTAGCTCAGGGGCAACCTCGACCTCGACGACGGCCTCCACGACCTCCGAACCATTGGTTCCCGACGCGGCGCGGCGACGCCGCCGGCCAGCACGCTGCTGCGGCTCCGCACCGCCGGAACCCTCGCCGGAAACGGAGCTGGGGCCCTCGCCAGCATGACCCCCCGAGCCTGCGGCCAGATCGTCACGAGCGGCCAGACCCTCACGAGCCGCCGCACCGTCCGTGCCCACGGCCTCCGCCAGGATTGGCGCGACAGGCACAGCCGCCTTCGCGGGTGCGCGGTCGTTCCCCGCCCTCCGGTCCGGGACCGGCTCCGTGTGGAAGATAAGTCCCCG
>JAFGOK010000460.1 GCA_016926535.1 Micromonosporaceae bacterium
CTGAGGGTGCCGAAGTCCAGGGGTACCTCGGGGCGGGCCGGTTCGGCGGCGAAGTTGGGCAGCAGGGCGGTCAGCCACCGACTCAGGGCGTTGATCTCGATGTCGCGGTCGTCGTGCCGTACGCCAATCTGAAGGTCGATGACGAACAGGTGCCGGTGGGGCTGGGCAAGGTAGGCGTCGGGCGGTTCGGCGTCTGGCCAGTGGTGCAGCCCTTCGACCTGGGCGCGCACCCGCACGAATAGGGTCAGCGGCACTGGGCCTCCTTCGGGCCGATAGAGACTGTGCCTGCGGACGGTAGGCCGGCGGCGTGGCGGAGCACCTCGACGGTGCGGCGGGCCACCGCGAGTCGGGGCGAGGCCAGTGCATGTCCTTCGAGGTCGGGTTTCTCCGTTAGGTCCCGGGTCGCCCGGCCGGTGAGTGGATCGGGCGGCAGGTCGCGAGCGGCGTACCAGAACGCGTGTGAGGAGTCGTTGCCGCAGATGAACGGGTCGTAGCCGCGTTGGTGATGCTGGCGCAGTTCCCAGAGCAGAGATCGGTCTCCGCCGAGCAGGTGCAGCGGCAGTGGTGGGGTGCCGAGGCTGAGGATGGCCTCCAGACAGGTCAGTCGGGCCTCGGCGACCGGGGCGGCGAAGCTGCGGGGCACGGACAGTTTGCTCAGCCCGATGAGCCCGAGGCCGGGCAGGTCGAGCAGCCGTTGGTAGCTGTCGAGCCATTCGGTGCGGCTGGTGCCCTGCGGTACGCCCAGGTACTGGTACCGCTCAGGGGAAGCCAGATCGCGGGCCTGGTCGAGGAACCGGCGGGTCGTGGTGACGGTGGCTGGTCCGTCATCGACGACATCCTGGCAGATGACCACCGAGGCTCCGATGAGCCCGGCGGCATCGAGGACGGGGCCGGCATGCATGCCCCGGCCGGTGATGGTCTCCAGTTCGTAGGCGGAGTTGTCCAGCAGCACCCGGACGCCCGCTGCGGCGCGACGGGCGAAGTAGGCCGCCTGCTGGTCGCTGGTGAGGACGAGGTGGGTCAGGGCCATGTCGATGCTGCCCAGGGCGGACAGATCAGCCAGGTGAGGGGTACTGGCGATGATGGCGAGGTCGATCATGTCGCGGCCTCCGGTGGGAGTGGATCGGGTGGCGCGGTGATGGCGTGACGGCAGTGCTCGTTCAGGAAGCAGCCGCCGCAGGCCGGGGCGGTGGCGGTGCAGGTGGTCCGGCCGACGAGCAGGAACACGAAGTGCGCGAGGGTGACGTCACCGCCGTGGGCCAGTAGCCGGGCGATGAGGGCTTCGCGGGTGGCGGTGGTGTTGCGTCCGTCGTGGTCGACCAGGCCGAGGCGGTCGGTGACCCGGAACAGGTGCACGTCCACGGGCAGGGTGGCGCGGGTGCGGGTGGCGAAGACCAGCACGCACGCGGCGGTCTTGTGAGCTACCCCGGGCAGGGCGACCAGGTCCGCCAGGGCTTCGCGGGGAGAGAGGCCGGCGAGCCGGTCGGCGAAGGCACCTCGTCCGCCAGAGGCTGCGACGTGCACGGCGGTGTCGAACAGCCGGGGCGCCTTGTACGGCCCGGCCGAGCGGATCACCTCCCGCAGGCGGGTCTCGCCACAGCTCACCAGCCCGGCGGGGGTCGCCCCTCCGGTGGCGTCGGCGAGCTGAGGGTAGACCTGACGCACGGTCTCCCCGGAGCGGTTCTGCGACAGCATGGTGAGGACAAGGGCCTCGAACGGATCGGCCCACATCACGACGACCCCGGCGTACCGCTGGTGCAGGGCTACCAGGATCGGATGGGTACCGAGATCCAGGTCGGCGATCTGGACGGGAAACGTGGCCCGCAGGATCCGCTCGATCTCCCCCCGGAGGTGGTCGCCTACCTCGGCGGGGCCGTTCTCGTTGCTGTCCTCAATGGAGAAGCACAGCTGGTGGTCGTCTTGCCAGGCGGTGACCTCGACGCGGCATCCGTCGAGGTGATAGGTCCGCCGGTAGCGGTGGTCTTCAACGGGCTGCCAGGCCAGGGCGGGGATCTGGATGTCCATGGTGGCGGCGAGATCCGGTCGGGTATCGAAGGGCAGGACGAGCGTGGCAGGCATGAGCTGGTGCGCTTTCATCGAGGTGCGGCTACGAGTTGGCTGGCCGCCGCCTGGGCGGCGATGATCCCGGTCAGGGCCGCTGCTGACAGGCTGGCCGTGTAGCCGGCGGCGTTGCCGACCACGAACAGCCCTCGAAGATCAGTGCTCTCCCAGGTGGCCGGGTCGACCGGCACCCGGTAGGCGAAGTACTTGATCTCCGGGGCGCACAGCAGGGTGTCCGGGGCCAGCAGCGGCGGCAGCACCGCTCCGAGCTTGGCCAGGAAGCTCGTGTACGCCTCGACCAACACGCCGGGAAGTACCTGGTCGAGGCGGGCGGGGCGGGTCTTCGGGTTCGTCTGGGCGAAACCGATCGGAGCGCCGGTTGCCAGCCACGAGGCGAAACTCGTCAACGACTGGTGCACCGTGTGCCCACCGGCCGCCTCGTTGATCTTTCTTGCGAGGGTGCGGACGTACGCCTTCGGATCGGGTTCCCGCTCGGGGGTGATGGTGGCCATGATCGCGAGGTTGGATCGGCCGCTGCGGCGGGCCAGGTAGGAGTGGCCGTTGACCGCCCGGATCCCCAATGCCTGGTGGTACTCGTTGACCAGGAACCCGTGGCCGTTGACGCAGAAGCTGCGCAGGCGGATCCCGGACGGGCTGGTGTGGGTGAGTTTGAAGTCGTAGAACTCGTCGATCAGCGGCGCGAGTACGGCCGCGTCGGTCTCCACCCGAATGCCCAGGTCGGCCGGCCCGGTGTCCAGCGTGACGCCGTGCTCGCGCAGTTGCTCCTCCAGCCAGGGGGTGCCGCTCATCCCGACGGCGGCGATCACGAGGTCTGCGCCGATCGGGTCATGCAGGCTGTCACGGCCATCGCTGACGATCACGCCGGTGATTCGCCCGTCGCGGGCCATCAGCTGGGTGGCCCGCATCCCGGACAGCAGCCGCACCCCGCGCCGCTGGAGATCGGCGCTGAACCGGTGGCCGAATTCCCGTACCCCGTCGGAACCGACGTGCAACAGCGGGTACGACTCGGCGTGCAGGTCCTCGTGCCGGTCGCCGAGGGCGGTGTAGGAGTCGACCGGGGCGTGGTCGACGCCGCCGGTGGTGAACCGACGCAGCGTGGTGCCGACCTCGCCCAGCAGCCTGGCCTGCTCCGGGGTGAACAGGGATTCGGTGTGGGTGCCCCGGGTGGCCGACAGGGTGATCTTCCCGTCGGAGAACGAGCCGGCCCCACCCTCCCCGTCGAGGACCTCGCAGCGCCGACAGTCACAGCCGGACCCGTCGGGACACACCCGACGGAGCATCGGCCGTCCCTGCTCGACGATCACGATGTCGCGGACTCCGGCGCGCAGCAGGTGATCGGCAGCGAACAGCCCGGCCGGGCCGGAGCCCAGGATCAGCACGTCGCAGTGGCGGGGAGTGTTCATGCGGACAGTCCTTCCAGAGACGGGTTGGTCAGCAAACGGGTGACGGCGGCGATGGCGGCGTCGGCGACCGCCTGCGCGGGTCGGGCGGCATCGAGCCGGAACACGGCGGCCTGCTCGCTGGCCACGACGAGATCCAGGCACCGCCGGTAGGAGCCGGGCAGCCTCGCGGCCAGGGCAGACAGTTCCCAGTAGCCGTCAGCGGGGCGGTCGACCCGCCCGGCGGCCTGCTCCGGATCGAGGTCGAGGAACAGATACGCGTCCGGGCGACGCACCCGTTCGCAGAGTCGCTGGTAGACGGTCGGTTCGATGCCATCGGCGGCGTGGTAGGCCAGCCCGGACAGGTAGTACCGGTCGGCCAACACCAGGTCGTGCGTGGCGAGGTGTCGCAGGAGATGCGGCTGCTGGGCGTGCCGGTCGGCGGCCGACAGCAACGCCATCGCCATCGGCGGGGCCGGCTCGGTGGCCGACAGGTGACGAAACAGGGCACCGATCGGTCCTCGACTCGGCTCGACCAGGGTCTCCACCCGCCAGCGGGCCCGCAGCCGAGCGGCGAGCGTCCTGGTCAGGGTGGTTTTGCCACTGTGGTCGATGCCCTCGATCGCGAGCAGGAGACCCGACTCGGATGGTCCGTCCACCTGGACCGAGGCATCGGATCGGGGCCTCGGGATTGCGGGGTCAGCGGCCACGGGCGTCCTCCCACAGAAGCAGGTGCAGGCGCCCGCTCAGATGCCAGCCCCGTGCCAGGGTCGCCTCGGCCAACTCCCGCAGTCCGATGATCAGTTGCTGACTGGTCGATGAGGCGGGCATGATCCACACCGGTTCCAGGTGATGGGTGTCGACGAGGTCGGCGACAGCGTCGAGATCCGAAGCCGTGGCGGCGACGAACTTGAACGCCGCTCGTCCGCTGGCGACGAACGCCCGCAGCGCCTCCGCGTTGATCGCCGGGTCTGCGGGGTGGGCAAACGAGGGCAGTTTCGGCGAGACCACGAATCGGGCCACCGCCGCGACCAGCGCCGGCTCCGGCGCGATCGTGCCGTTGGTCTCGATCTCCACCCTGCGCCCGATCGACACCAGCCGTTCGGCGAGCGCAAGGAGGCGGGGCTGCTGGAGCAGCGGCTCACCACCGGTGACCACGACCAGATCCGGATCGCGCTGACTGACCCAGTCGACGACCTCGTCAACCGCCATCCGGCGGGACTCGGCGCGGGGATCGAAGCGCGTCCAGTCCCAGGTGTAGGGGGTGTCGCACGGCGGACAATGCAGGTTGCAGCGCGACAGCCGGACGAACAGCGCCCGCTGCGACATGCCAGGCGATGCGGCGCCAGGGTTCTGGCGATCTGCAACACCAGCGGCTCGACGATCCCCA
>JAFGOK010000461.1 GCA_016926535.1 Micromonosporaceae bacterium
CATGTCGACGACTGTTGACCAGCCAGTACCGAAGGCCGAGGTGGTGCGCGGGTCGAGGCTGTTGTAGGCACGCTGGATGGCGAGGGCAGGGCCGACAGTGGCGACGACCGCGTCGGTCGCGGTGGTCGTGTAGTTGCCGATGCTCTGCTCGAAACCCTGGCCGCCGTTCTGCGCAAGGCCGGAGGTGACCGCCGGCTGCGGCACTGCGGTAGTGAGCAGGTTGGTGGTCTGGGAGGAGCTCACCGAGTGGCCGTCATAGGCGACCACGGTCCACGAGTAGCTCCCGCCCCAGGTGAGCTTGCCAGCCGGGATGGTCCAGCTCGGGGTGGAGATCTTGCCGGATTCGGCGATCTTCTTCGCGTTCTGGTCGAAGACCTGGAAGTTGTAGGTCAGGGCTGACGGCCAGCCGTCGTCACTGGCGGAGGCCAGCAGCTGCGGGGTGAGCGTCGAGGCGGAGTAGCCAAACCCTGGGTACTGCGAGTTGATCTGCGGGGCGGCGTTTGGGGTGTAGGTGATCAGCAGTTTGGGCGAGTTGGTGCACCAGGTCGAGCAGAACTTCTTCCACTGGGTCTTGTCGGTGAGCGAGGCGGTGATCGCCAGACCGTTGTTGGCGTCTCCTGTGGCCCAGTCGTTGAACGTGGTCAGGCCGAGAGAAACCGTCATCCAGGTGCCGACGCTGGTGGAGCCACTGGTGTTGGTGCAGGCGTCGCCCGGGTCGGTGGTGGTGCCGCCAATGGTGTTGTCGCTGAGCGTCGGCTGCTGGGTGGACCAGTCCTTGAGCGTCGAGGCCTTCCAGGAACTCGTCACCCGGTAGATCGAGAACGGCTGGGCGGTGCAGTTGTAGGACCAGGTGTTGAACAGCTTCAGCTTCGCCGAGGTGATCTTCGCGCCGTCGAAGGTGGTGGCGAACGCATCGAACTTCAGAAACGACCGGGCCTTCTCGGTGCCGTTCCAGGTGCCAATCTTCAAGAAGGACTCGGTGTCGTGTGGACCATCGTAGGTGGAGCTCAGGTAGGTGGAGTCAGTGGCGTTCTGGGTTACCGACGGGTCGATCGTCACCGGGTACACCCGGGCAGGGTCGTTGAGCCAGGCCGCGTCCGCGCCCACCCGCATCGCGGTACTGCCGTCGTCCAGGGTCACCAGGTCGTAGACGATGGCAGAGGACTGGGCCGGGTCGCCGGACTCCGGGTTGATGTTCGAGTCGTGCATGGTGCCCAGGGGTGCAGCGAGCCGGACCGCGCCGGTCGGGTCGAGGAACTCGATCCCACCCTGGTCGGTGATGCGCGGGGTGAGCCCGTCCAGGGTCAGCGGGAAGACCCACGAGGTCGGGCCGCCCGGCGCGGCGAGGATCAGCTCCTCCTTCACCCCGGTGGTCAGGGTGGTCAGCACCAGATCGGTGCCGGCCAGGGCGCCGGCATAGGTCACCTTCGGGCCGGAGATCGACGCCGGGGCCGCCGCCGCGCCGGCGAGGGAGTACGACATGGAGTACCCCTCGGGGGTGCTGACCGCGACCAGTCGCGGGTCACTGGCCAGCGGGCCGAAGGTGAGGGTGAAGCTGTTCTCCCCAGCGTGCAGCCGCCCGTCGTCCCCCGCGGTCACCGTGGGGTCGATCGGCCGCCAGGTGCCGTCGGAAGCCTCGTAGTTGACTGGGGTCTCCGAGATCGAGCGGGTGTAGGAGCCGTCCTCGTTCAGGTACACATCAGAGGTCTCAGTCGCGGCGGACTCGATCCGGTCGCTGGTGTCCGGGTCGAAAGCCTCGTCGCTGCTGGCACTCCCGGTCAGGCTCGGGGTGCTGGTCGCCTGTTCGGCGTCATCCGCCGGGAGCGCCCCCTCGGCGGTGCCGGGGGCCTTGCCCGCCCCGGCGCCGGCACTGGTCTCGTCGCCGTCGACGTAGTGCGAGGCGTTGTTCGCCGTTCCGGTTTCCTGGACTGGCAGCGGCGGGGTCACCAGGGAATCCGCCCACGCCAGCGAGCTGAGGGTCGTTCGCAGCCAGCCCAGCGGCCATCCGCCGGGGATCGCGTCCACGAGGTCGGTGCTGGGCGCCGCCCCGACCAGGGCGAGGCACAGCACGGTGATTGTGACGACGCGCCGGACCCACCAGCAGCGCCTCGCCTGGCGAGACACCGATTGGGTTACATGCTGGACTGGTTGGCTCGCTTGTTGGACCGGTTGGCCCGCTCGCCGGACACGCATGATCGACCCGCCTCCCCATGGCACCAAACGCGACAGGGAGTCCACTAGGGATCCATAATCGATTCCGGGATCGATCCATGGCAGACTCCTTGGCCGCGCGAAGTCTGCTGGAGAAATGAGAATCGTTCAAGAGAAGGCCGGCCCGGGATGGGCAACCACCGATACGGTCCCCCTCGGCCTCCAGCAGGTTGTTCACCCTGCTCAATGCCGCTCGCAGGAGTCGTTCAGGCATCTGTCGACATGCTTCGTTTCGTGACAAATCGCATAACGGAATTGACACGAACAGTGAAATAGGGTAACTGCCTATCGAACTCGATGATCAGTGGGAGGATTCTGTGGCAGCACGGCCCTGGCAGCGTAGATGGTGGGAGGATGCCTCACGGAGGGGGACCCGCTGGCTGACCACCCGCTGGCTGACCACCCGCCCCCGCCAGGCGGTCGTCGCGCTGATCGCGGTCGTCGCGCTGATCGCCGGCGTCCTCACCTGGGCGTTCTGGACACAGCCGGAGCCCGATGAGCCGCCGCGAGCCAGGCAGTACCTGGACTTCACCGCCTGCCTGCTGACCGACGCCCAGGGGATTGCCGGCCAGCGAGCGGGTGTGGTCTGGGCCGGGATGCAGCAGGCCTCTCTCGCGACCCTCGCCAAGGTGCAGTACCTTCCGGTCCTCGGTGAGGCGACCGTCGCCAACGCCACGCCGTATCTGACCTCGCTGCTCCAGCGGCACTGCTCGGTGGTGATCGCCACTGGCTCCGCCCAGGTCGAAGCGGTGACGGCTCAGGCCGGCGCATACCCCAGCGTGCGATTCATTGTCATCGACGATCCAGGCGCGACCGGAGTTGCCGGTGGTGATGCTGGAAACCTGGTCTCCCTGCCCTGGCTGGACGACGCGACCGTGCAGGCCACCATCGACGAGCAGGTCAGAATCGCTGTCCGGGAATCCGGAAGCGGATCAGATTGAAGTGCGGACGCGGCAGTGCAGGCAACGGAAACGAAGGCTGCCACACGTGCCGCGATCGGCTTCCGGCTGGCCATGCAACGACGAGGGTGGCAGTTGGGGCGTCTGGTACTGGGCGGTAGGTGATGCCGCGGTACGGGCGATCAGCACTGGAAGGCGACCGCATCGCGGTCAACGCTGTGACGCCTGGCCCCTGCAACACCGACTTCACCACCGAACTGGGCCTGACCTCGCAGCGGACCGCGGTCCAGGGCGCCGCGATCGCCGTGCAGCTCGCCACGACCGCAGCAAGCCCGACCGCAGCAAGCCCGACCGCCGGTTTCTTCCACGACGACGGCAGCGTTCCATGGTGAACCGGACGCTGGGAGGCACACGATCATCTGCCGCATGATCTGAGCGATAACGTCGGACAGGACGTGGATGGTCCGGTAACGCACGCCGAACCGCGCTCTGGACCACAGGAGACTCCGCTCCGGTCAAGAGCTTGAAGGATCAGATCGGCCGGGCGCGTGAGCCTCACCGCCCCGCCGAGACCCCCGATAGTGATCGACCAACACGCGGATCGCGGCAAACAGCCCCAGAATCCAACCGACCACCAAGGGAATTGTGAGCGTGGCCCACCATGCTGAGCGGCCAGTACTCCCGCCGACGCCGCCAATCGCCGTCAACACCCACATCGCTGCGATCCCCACCGCGACCATCACAAAGGCCACAAACGCAAGGCCGCGACGCTGGCTCCTGCCCAGGTATGTTCCAAGGGCGACGAGCCCCGAACCGACCGCGATAACCGGCGACCCCTCCAATGGATCGACCGCACCGGCAACCATCCCGATCAGGCCGGCGATAACCAACCAATGTGAACGAGCACTCGCGGTCATCTTTCTCACCCTCCGCGGACCGTTACCTTCAGAACCCGCATGCGGCAGACCCTTGCAGCCATTTTCGACGCAAGCCCGGCGGGCCGGCAAGCATCAGGGCTGGTCGACCCCTGTGCACGACGCTGTTGCCGACTCTGGTTGCCCGAATACGAACAGTGGCAGAAGAGCAGCATAATCTTGCGGTCACGGTCAGACCTATACGACCAGCTATATCTATGATGATCATGGTTGGTTGGTCTCGACTCGTAGTCCTAGTGGGACGGTGTCGTCGGCGACCTACGACGCGGCTGGGCAGGTGGTCACGACCCCGCTGGCCGGCTGGGGTCGGTGGTCAACTCCACGGCTGGGATTTCGGCGTCGTACTCCTACACCGCCACCTCGCAGCTGGCCGGGATCGTC
>JAFGOK010000462.1 GCA_016926535.1 Micromonosporaceae bacterium
GCCTGCCCGCACGCGTCGCACAGCCGGTGGGGCACCTGGCCTTCGGTCCTCATGGGCGTTGGCCCGCCTTCCTGTCGTGTGGTCTCCGGTTCGCTCGTCCGATGGTCACCCGAGGTCACTCGATGCTCGCCCGATGGTCACCCGAGGGTAGCGACGATCTTGTCGCAGAAGAAGGCCTCGGCGTACCTGGCGCGGCACTCCATGCCGCGCAGCCGAGCCAGCCCGAGGAAGACCTCGTCGTCCCACCAGTCGTGATGCTTCTGGGACGGGTACGAGGTGTGCAGCAACTCCACCTTCCGCCGCGCTACCGCTTCCGGCATCGGTAGGTACAGGTTCGGCCGGCCGAAATCCCCGTCCCACTTCGGGATCTCGTAGTACAGCACCTGGGCGCTGCGAAAGACGGTTGGTGCCAGACGCCCGAGCAAACGATGATCCTGGTGAGCGTCCTGGTTGGTGTGGCAGACCACGAGGTCTGGCATCAGGACAGCGGCCGCATCGTGCAGGTGGTTCTTGACGGTCTCCCAGCATCCGGGCAGCCGGCCGTCGGGCAGCTGGTGCAGGGCGAAGGTCAGGGCGGCGCCTGGAAGGAAGGTCCGGGCCGCGGAGGTCGCCTCGGCCCGCCGCTCAGCATTGCCGGTCATGAGGACATAGTGGACACGCAAATTGGGTGTCGCCTTCGCAAGCGACAGCAGCAGCCCTCCGGCGCCGATCTCGATGTCGTCCGGATGCGCTCCGAGGGCGACGACGGATCGGATGCCGTTGAGGAGCAGGGGCGGGCTCATCGGCTGGTGCCCGCAGCGCCATCGCCCCCGCCATCGCCCCCGCCACTGGCGCAGCCGTTGCGGCTGGGATCCCACACCATCCACGGGCTGCGGCCCCGGTGGTACAACTCGTCGAGCTCGACCCGGTCCTTGAAGGTGTCGGCAGCCCGCCAGAAGCCAGTGTGCCGCTGGGCGAGCACGCCTCGCTGCCCCAGCAACCGGTCGAAGGCGTGTGGAACCATGTCCTCGCCCTCGCGCAGCGCGTCGAAGATCTCTGGACGCATGACGAAGTACCCGCCGTTTTCCCACTGGGTCAGGTCGTGCACGTTGCGGACCGCCGTGACCTGCCCGAGGTCGTCGATCTCGATGACATGGTGGGTGGAGACCGGGGGAACGGCCAGCATGCTGACGGTGGCATCGGTCTGGCTGAAGTGCTCGATCAGCTGGTCGAGCGGCGCGTCCGTCAACGTGTCGGCGTAGTTGGCCAGGAACATCTTCTCGTGCTCCACGTGCTCGCGCACCCGCATCAGCCGCTCGCCGATGGAGGCCCTCAGCCCGGTGTCGATGAAGGCGATGTTCCAATCGGAGATGTCGGTGTTGTGCAATCGGATGTCGCGCCCGCCAGCGCTCAGCGTGAAGTCGTTGGACAGCGTCTCGTCATAGTGCAGGAAGTAGTCCTTGACCGCCGCTGCCCCGTAGCCCAGGCAGAGAATGAAATCGGTATGACCGAAATGCGCGTAGTAGCGCATGACGTGCCACAGAAGCGGTCGATCTCCGATCATGTTCATCGGCTTTGGGGCGCTGCCGCCCCCCTCCCGCATACGCATGCCGAGGCCACCGCAGAACAGCACAACTTTCATGGTTCACAGCACCTCAAGCGAGGGGATCGGGACGACGAACCGGCCGCCCCAGTCCCGGATGTACGACAGTTGCTCCACGATCTCGGTGCGGAGGTTCCAGGGCAGGATGAGCACGAAGTCGGGGCGGTCCTCGGCGATCCGGCCCGGGGCAAGGATCGGGATGTGGGTGCCGGGCAGGAACATGCCCTGCTTGTGTGGACTCCGGTCGACCGTGTACGGCAGCAGATCCGTCCGGATGCCACAGTGGTTCAGCAGGGTGTTGCCCTTCCCCGGCGCTCCGTATCCGACGATGGTCTGACCGCTGGCCTGAACTCCCAGCAGGAACTCCAGCAGCTCCCGCTTGATGGTGGCCACCAGTTCGGCGAACCCGGCGTGACCGTCCAGCGTGTGCAAGCCGGCCTGCCGCTCGGTGTCGAGCACCGCGGCGACCGTCGCCGTCGGGTCGCCGGCGGCGGCCGCGGGTCTGGCATGCACCCGCAGCGAGCCGCCGTGCGTGGAAAGCTCCTCGACGTCAACGACGGCAAGACCTGCGGTGGCGAGCGCAGCGGTCGCTGTCCGCAGCGACAGGTACTGGTAGTGCTCGTGGTAGATCGTGTCGTACTGCCGGCGCTCGACGAGGCGCAGCAGGTGCGGGAACTCCAGGGTGACCAGCCCGGAGGGTTTGACGAGGGCTGCCAGCCCTGCGGTGAAGTCCCGGAGGCCGGGGACGTGGGCGTAGACGTTGTTACCGACGACGAGGTCGGCTTTCCCGTAGCGCTCTGCGATGGCCGTCCCGGTCTTCTCTCCGAGGAACTGGACCTCGGTGCGGATCCCGCTGGCTCTGGCAACCTCGGCGATGTTCGCGGCGGGCTCGATGCCGACGACAGGCACTCCGGCAGCGACGAAGTGCTGGAGCAGGTACCCGTCGTTGCTCGCGACCTCGATCACCAGATTGGTCGCGTCGAGGCTGAGCCGGGTCGTCATCGCCTCCGCGTACCGCTTGGCGTGTGCGACCCAGGAGGTCGAATAGGAAGAGAAATACGCATAGTCTGAGAAAATCGCTTCGCCGGAGACATATGCCGGTAGCTGCACCAGAAGACACGTGCGGCAAATGCGGACATGAAGGGGATAGAACGTTTCGGGGTCATCGAGTTGATCTGCGCGAAGGTAACTTTCACACAATGGTGACATTCCGAGGTCAACGAATGTCCTGGTCAGTGCGGCGCCGCAGAGCCGGCACGTCGACTGTGCCACGGAAACCCCCAGGTCAAAGGCAATAGACCGCGACCACTGTAGCGGGCTGGACACATCCCGTGGTGGGGCTGTAAAGAATCCGACAGTCTGCAAGGATATCGGCACCCACTGTGTACATTGCGGTTCGATATTGATATCGACGCATTCGCCTGGACGCATCTCATGACCGCCTACTGCTGACCGTTCCCTTCATCGTCGTTGTCACCGTCATCCTTGCCGCAATCATCACTGCTACCACCACCTGCAGGGGAGTCTCGCGGATCATGCGCGTACTGGTCACTGGACACGAGGGATATCTGGGTAGCGTCGTTGTTCCCCACCTGATCGAGGCTGGCCACGAGGTGGTCGGCCTCGATGTCGGCTACTATGCCGACTGCCTCATCGGCCCACCCCCGCCCCGGGTGTCGTCGGTGCGGATGGACCTGCGTGATCTTGGTTGCGCGGACCTGCGAGACCTTGGTGTGCAGGCCGTCGTGCACCTGGCCGCGCTGTGCAACGACCCTCTCGGCAATCTCGATGCGGATCTGACCTATGCGGTCAACTACCGGGCGACCGTCAACCTGGCCAGAGCCGCCAAGGCGGCCGGGGTGACCAGGTTCCTCTTCTCCTCCTCGTGCAGCCTCTACGGCAGCGGGGGAGGCGATGCCCCGCTGGACGAGACCGCGCCGTTCGAGCCGGTGACCCCGTACGGCGAATCGAAGATCCTCAGCGAGCAGGCAATTTCGAGCCTGGCCGACGACGACTTCTCCCCGGTCTATCTGCGCAATGCCACAGCATACGGCTTTTCGCCCCGGTTGCGGGGCGACCTCGTCGTCAACGATCTCGTAGGGCACGCCCTGCTCACCGGAGAGGTCCGGCTGCTCAGCGATGGCAAGGCGTGGCGCCCGCTGGTCCATGTCCGGGACATCGCCGCGGCCTTCCTCGCCCTGCTGGCCGCTCCCCGGGAGCGGGTGCACAACCGGGCGTTCAACATTGGCCAGACGGCGGAGAACTACCTCATTCGCGACGTTGCTGAACTGGTCAGGGAGGTGGTTGGCGGGACCGTGACCTGTGCCGATGGCGGCGGGTCGGATCTGCGCAACTACCGGGTTCGCTGTGACCGCATCGCCACTGAGATCCCGGAGTTCCGACCGGAGTGGACGGTTCGTTCTGGGATCGGCGAGCTCGCCGAGGCGTACGACCGGTATGGCCTGACCCTTGAGGATTTGACCGGTCCCCGCCACCTGCGTCTGGGACGGATCAGGGAGTTGCTGGCCGGTGGCCGTCTCGACGCGAGCCTTCGGTGGACGACGCTGACCGGGACGCAAGGGTGACGAGGCCGCGCAAGGGCGGCGAGGACAGAAGGCGACCAGAACCAGAGGCGACCAGAACCAGAGGAGTGCGGTGAACGTGCAGAATGACGTCGGGCCATTCCGCGTTGGAGATTTTGTTGAGGTGCGAAGCCCCGAGGAGATCCTGGCGACGCTGGACGAGCGCGCCGAGCATGCCTCGATGCCGTTCATGCCGGAGATGTTGCGGTACTGCGGGCAGCGGCTGCGAGTCGTGAAGGTCGCGAACAAGGCGTGCGACACCATGTGCCGTACTGGGATGCGCCGGGTCGACGACGCCGTTCATCTGGCTGGAGTGCGCTGTGATGGGAGCGGGCACGGCGGATGCCAGGCCGACTGCCTGATCTACTGGAAAAACGTCTGGCTCCGGCCGGCGGGCGAAGCGGCGGCCGAGGGCGGTCAGACGCAGCGCCTGGCAGAGGTGGCCAAGGCCGCCGCGCTTCGGCCGCCAGCAGATGACGGCGAGCAGCGATACGCCTGCCAGGCGACCGAGCTGCTGCGCGCCGCTCCGCGCCTGCTGCCGCTGCGGGACGTCGGGCAGTACCTCCAAGACGTTCGGACGGGCAACGCAACGGTGGCGCAGACAATCCGGGCCATCAGCGTCGGGCTGTTCAACCGCTACCAGCACGTCAGCCGGCGCGTGCTGCCGTCGTGGCTTCTCATCCGGGAGGGTCTGCCCTGGAAGTTCCTCAAGGGTACGCAGGTCACGACTCCGACCGGGCGGACAGATCTTCAACCGGGCGAGCTCGTGCGCATCAAATCCAAGCACGAGATCATGCAGACGCTCAACAGTGATCTGCTCAACCGGGGACTGGGATTCGACCCGGAGATGGCGCGCTTCTGCGGCAGGGTCGCCCGCGTCGCCCGGCGGGTTGACCTGATCCTTGATGAGAAGACCGGTCGGATGCTTCACATGAAGCACCCCTGTATCGTGCTCGACGGCATCGTGTGCGAGGGCGCGTACAACGCCAACTGCCCGAGGGCGATCCCGCAGTACTGGCGGGAGATCTGGCTCGATCGCATCGAGCCAGATCGTTGACCGTGACGGCGGGGGAGGAGAACCCAGCGGCGGCGGTCAGCGCGATCGGTCAGGCAGCTGGTCGGGGTTTGCGGTGGAGCCTGTTCGGAACGGTTGCGATCAAGATCGCGTCGTTCGGAATGGGGCTGGTGCTTGCCAGGCTGCTGAGCCCCGCGGATTTCGGCATCTATGCGATCGCGCTCTCTGCGACCCAGTTCGTCATGCACATCAACGACGTCGGGCTGATCGCCGCGGCTGTCCAGTGGCGGGGCAGGTTCGAGTCGATGGCTCCGACGGCGACGACCATGGCCATCGGGTTCAGCCTCGTCGTGTACGGGGTGTTCTGGGCATTGGCCCCCTCGTTCGCGGCACTGGCCGGGGGGAGAGAAGCGACCGGGATCGTTCGGTTGCTCACCTTCACCATCGTCATCGACGGCTTGACCGCGGTCCGCAGCGCCTCCCTGATGCGGCACTTCCAGCAGGACCGGCTGATGATGGCGACCGGGTCCGGCTTCGTCGCCAATTTCGTGATCGCGATCAGCGTCGCGGCGAGTGGTGGCGGAGCGCACGCGTTCGTCTATGGCCAGCTGGCGGGGTCGGCGGTCACCGGGGCGCTGATCGTCGTGCTGGCCCGAGTCCCGATCCGGCTTGGCCTCGACCGGGCGATCGCTGGCAAGCTGCTGCGCTTCGGGATTCCGCTCGCGGCGAGTCTCGGCGTCGAGGCGTTGCTGATGAACGCGGACTACGTGATCGTCGGGAAGCTGTTCGGGGTCGCGTCGCTGGGGTACTACCTGCTGGCGTTCAACACGTCGAGCTGGGCCGTCAGTGTGATGGGGACGGCCATCCGGTACGTTTCCATTCCCGCCTTCGCTCGGCTGTCAGACCGGGAGACCGAGTCCCTGTCCCAGGGCGTGCAGCGTTCGGTGACTATGCTGATCACCGTCGTGACCCCGGTGGTCGTCCTGATGTCCTCCCTCGCTCCTGAGCTGATCGAAATCCTGTATGGAGCGGTCTGGGCTCCGGCGGCTCCGGTACTGCGGTTGCTCATGATTTTCACAGCTGTCCGGTTGCTGACCTCCCTGTCGTTGGACGTGCTGACCGGTGTCGGGGCGACCCGGTCGATCCTGTGGGTCAACCTGGTGTGGGCAACGGTGCTGGTACCAGCCCTGTACTGCGGGACCCGGCTGCTGGGCATCCGCGGAACGGCGCTGGCCCATGTGCTGGTTGGCCTGCTGGTCGCCGTTCCCCTGGCAGCGCGAGCGCTGCATCGCCAGGGGGTCCGGCTCGCGCCTGTTCCCCGGATGCTGGTGAGACCACTGCTGGGCGGATTGTTCTGCTTGGGGCTCGTCCTCGCCACTGCCGCAGCCGCCGAGGCCGCCGGCTGCCCCACGGTGCTGACTCTCGGTATCGCCGGAGGCCTCGGCCTGGTCTGTTATGTCGGTGCTGCCGTCCCGGGGGACCAGATGCGGTCGCTCATCCTGCGCTGGAGATCCCGTTGCTCTCGTTGAGTCGGGGCGACTCGACCGGATCAGGGTGCTTCTCCGCGCACTGATCGCAGTCGCTGGTCGTGCTCTCGGATCCATCCCTCCACGCCGTCGGCGGTCATCGGGCGGCCGAAGAGGTACCCCTGGGCGGCGGCACAGCCGCATGCCTGAAGGAACTCGGCCTGTTCCATGGTTTCGACTCCCTCAGCGACCACCGTGAGGTTGAGCGTCCGGCCAAGCGCGACGATCGTCCTGACGATCTCCGTGTCGCATGGGTTCCCATCGGTGCTCATGATGAACGATCTGTCGATCTTCAGTACGTCGATCGGAAGCCTGCGGAGATAGGCGAGGCTGGAGTATCCGGTCCCGAAATCGTCGATGGCGATGGTCGCACCGAGCCGCCTGAGCTGAGCCAGGGTGGCGGAGACCGCTTCCGGAGCAGTCATGATGGATCCCTCGGTCAGCTCGATCTCCAGATCGCGCAGGGGGAAGTCGTATCGCTTCGAGCAGTCGACAATGGTTTCGAGAAGATCGGGCCGCTGGACCTGCCGGGTGGAAACGTTGATGGCGATCCGGGTTCTGGCGATCCCGCGGATCCGCCAGGTGCTCGACTGGCGGAAGGCCTCGCGCAGTACCCAGTTCTCCAGCTCCCCGGAGAGGCCGATCTCCTCGGCCATCGGCAGGAACTCGATCGGATCGAGCAGACCGTGCTGCCGGTGGCGCCACCGGATCAGCGCTTCGAGGCCGATGAACTCGCCGGTCACCAGCGACACCTGGGGCTGGTACCGCAGCTCCAGTTCCTGGTCCCGGACAGCGGTCCGCAACTCCATTTCCAGGCGCAGCCGCCGCTCGATTCGTTCGGACATGGCGGCGTGGAAGAAACAGAAGGTCCCTCGCCCAGCGGACTTGGCGGAGTACATCGCCGCGTCGGCGTGTCGCATGAGCTCGATCGCGTCCGCCCCGTCCTCCGGGAAGCAGGCGATGCCGATGGACACTCCGACCTGGACGTCCCGGTTGGCGATCCGGGCGGGCTGGGAAAGCCGATTAATGATTTTCGTCGCGAGGGCGGCGTAGTCATCCGAGCGCGCGATCTGCCGCATGAGGACGACGAACTCGTCGCCCCCGATTCGGGCGACGACGTCCGACCGGCGAAGGCAGGTTCGTAGCCGGCTGGCGATCTTTTTGAGCAGGATGTCACCGACGTCGTGACCGTAGGAGTCGTTGATGGTTTTGAATCGATCTAGGTCGATGAAAAAGATCCCGAGGGGCTCGCGCTTGCGCTGGGCGTCGTTGATTCCCCTGTTGAGCTGGTTGATCAGCAGGGCCTGATTCGGCAGGCCGGTGAGGTGGTCGTGAAATGCCAGGTGGCGGATGTGCTCGTCCTTGCGCCGCAGGTCGGTGATGTCATGGAAGAGGCAGACGTACCGCTCCGCGGCATATTCATCAGCGTCGATTCGTGAGATGCTCAGGCGGAGCAGGATCCGCTCGCCGTCCTTGCGACGGTTCCAGACCTCGCCCTCCCAACGGCCGTCCCGGATCAGGCCGGTGCGCATGTCCCGGTTCACCCCGGGATCCCAGGAGGCGCCCCACAGCCGGTGGGCGAGCCGGCCGAGCACATCGCCGGGGCGGTACCCGGTGATCGCGGTGAACGTCGGGTTGACCGAGATGACCCGGCCGAGCGGGCCGGTGATGACGATGCCGTCCAGCGCGTGGTGGAAGACACTGGCGGCGACCGTCAGCTCGGCCGCCGTGCGTTGCCGCTCCGCCAGCTCCTGGCGCAGCTGACAGGTGCGCTGGCGGACCCGTTCCTCCAGTTCCTCGTAGACGATGGCGTTCTCGACCGAGACCGCCAGCTGCCCGGCGATGAGCCGGATCGCCCCGAGCCGGTCGGCGGTGAAGGCCCCCCCACTGAGCCGGTGCTCCAGGATCAGCACGGCGCGGGGTGTCCCATGGCTGAGGATCGGGACGACCAGTAGCGAGCGGCAGTGCCGCTCCCGCAGGTAGGGGTCGGAAAGGAACCTGCTGTCGCAAGCGACATCGGCCACCAGCAGCGGCTCAAGGGTCCGCTCCGCGTACCGGAAGGCCGAGAGCGGCAGCAACCGCTCACCCCCGGCACTGTCGATGGGGACGCCGAGGCCGTTCGTGCTGGCAGGAGCATCCGCACCGGTTCCAGCAGGCACATCCTCTGCCAGGAGGAACCAGCCGGGGGGCACATCCCGCCGCAGGGCGATGCGTACGTCCGTTGCCCCGGTCACGGCACTGAGGACGTCCCGGACCCGGGAGTGGAGCCGGCCGAGACTGGTCTCCGAGCTCAGGGCCTGGCACGCCCGCAGGATGGCCAGCAGGTCGATGGTCTCCGCCGGGGCGGGGGCCGGAGCGCGGCCACTGATCGTCGTGTCCCGGAGGAAGGGATGGGTACTCTCCAGGGCTCGGACCTTCGCCACGGCTCCCCATGCCCGATAGCGGTCCCGAGCCTCGGCCAGCAGGCCACGCCCGACGTGCTCAAGGCCATGGACGAAGTGAAAGCCGGCGGCCCGCTCAGCGATCAGCGCCGCGTGCCATGGCCGCTGCCTTCCCCGTACCGTCAGCAGCGCCGCGTCGTAAGCGCGGGCTGCCGCGAGCGGGTCGCCGTTCGACCATGCCAGCTCTGCGTCAACGAAGTGCAGCAGATGTTCGAAGTTGCCCGGGGCGTCCGCGGCCCGGGACGCCAGCCACTGGTGGCAGTGATCCAGCTCAACGATGGCGGCGTCACGATCCGCCGGGGTCTGCTCCGGGTGTGGAAGGCGCAGGGTCTCAGCCAGGGCAAGCGCCCGCAGCAACCTGGCGATCGCGGTGGACAGGGTCGCCTCGTAGTAGGGCAGATACTCGATGGCCGCAGCGGAGTGGCGCAGCAGCGCCTCCCCGTTCCAGAACAACGTGTTGACGAGGGAGTAGACGACGTGCGCATACGCGCTGGCCACTGGATGACCGGCCTGGCTCGCCAGATGGTCGGTCGCGTCGAACGAGGCGTCGCTGAGGTCTCCCGGGGCTTCGGTGCGGCCCAGCAGGGATCGGGCCAGTTGCCGGTACACCACCAGCGCGATGTAGGTCTGATCGTTGCCCGACTCCGCAGCGAAGGCCAGCCGCTCGTCGACCTGTGTCAGGTAGTCGTCCAGGGTGGGGGTGCACTCCAGCGGGGTCGGGATGAGGACGTACGCGGCGAAGCCGGCGTTCTGAAGGTCCCCGCCGTGGATCAGCCCATCGAGGCCGTGTTGAGCGTATTCCAGCACCGTCTCCAGGGGCTCAAACCACTGGGCGGAGCTCAGCGACAGTAACAACCGGGCGTGCGAGGACTCCGGCTCGTGGCCACGCGCCTCGCAGACGGTCAGAATCCGCTGGTTGACGGCATAGCCGATCCGGGGGTTCTCACGCATCATGACCGCGACGAAGCCGGCGTGGGCCAGCGGCCCGACCAGCGCCCGGCACGGGCCGTGCTCCGCCCACAGCCGCTGGCACTCGAACACCAGCCACGGCATGATCGGCATGCCGATGAAGAACGCCGGGGGGATCATCCGGCTGATCAGATTCGCTGCTGCGGACCCGTACGGGTCGCTGGCCTCGTCCCGGGTGAGATCCGTCGCTAGCCCGTCCAGCTCTGCCCAGGCCCGCATCCGCGCCATCCCCCGCTCGGACCAGGCGCTGATCTGGTCGTCGGCCGGGACGTCGACGCCCAACCTCCGAAGCAGATCCAGGCCGAGGCCCACCGCTTCCCCCGGGCGTTCGCGGAACGTCAAGCTGCTGATCCGCACCGTTGCGGCCTCGGCCAGTTGCAGCGGCGTCGGGCTCAGCCGCTCGATCGAGTGGTACCGCTCATCTGCCTCGGCCAGCCTGCCCAGGTGGTAGAGGGCGTCATGATGGCTGATCTCCACGGCGACGCGGTCGCACTCCTCGCGGCCGGTCATGCCGAGGTCCCCTGCCCGGTCGAGGACGGCCAGTGCCGCGATCAGGAACCGCTCGGTCATTGCCGGATTGGTCAGCCGGAGAACGCTGGCCGCCGTCCGGAACAGGGCGACGGCGCGGCACTGCTCCTCCGCCTGGGTGATCTCGCCGGCCGCGGGAAGGTACTGCTCCGCCGCGATGGTGTCGAATCCACCTGCGGCGGCGAGGCGTCGTGCGAGCTCCAGGTGCATGGCATTGCGCTGCGAGTTGCCCAGCCGGCTCAGTGCGGCCTGCTGCACCCGGTCGTGACGAAACCGCACGGTCATCGCCCGGCCGGCGGTGTCGCCCTGCACCAGGACGAGCAGGCCGTCGGCCAGCGCTGGCTCGAGCAGCCCCGCCAGCGCCTCTGGGCCAATCCCTCCGGCCGCGCAGAGGAGATCGGCATCGACCTCACCGCCGAGACAGGCCATCGACCGCAGCAGCGCTCCAGGGTCGGGGGGCAGCCGGTCGATTCGGGTCGCGAGCAGGTCGACGACGTCGCCCTCCCCGACATGCCGGCGAATTGTCGTTTCGTCCCAGCGCCAGCCGTGATCGTCCCGGACCAGTGCGCTGTCTTCACGGAGGGCGTTGAGCAGGGCGACGGTATCGAAGGGATTGCCCCCGGTCCGCTCAGCGACGATGGTGGCGAGGGCGAGTGCCTCGGCCGGGGGGAGCTTCAGCATGTCGCCGATCATGGTGTTCAGATCGTCGATGGGCAGGTTGTCCGGGCACAGGTTCAGCGGAGGGTTGGGCAGCCGCCGCCACCGGGGGAGGACCGCCGCCAGCGGATGCATCCCGTCAATTTCTCCTGGACGGTACGCTCCGACGACGAGGAGGCCCTCATTCCCCTCCTCCTGGATCAGGGTGTCGACAACCTTGATTGCGGTGGCCGGCGCCCACTGGAGATCGTCGAGCACGACCACCACAGGTCGGTGGCGGGAAGCGATGGCCCGCAGGACGTCGATCGCGGCGCGAACAACCCGGTCCTGGGCATGCACCGTCTCGGCTTCAGCACGGCGATCGCCTGGTACGCCCAGCACGAGGGCGAGTTCTGGCTGGACCGGCGCGAGGAGGGAGGCGTTTGGCCCGACGGCCGCCAGCAGGCGTCTGCGGTGGCGTAGCAACTCCGTCTCGGGCTCGGTCAGCAGCAGGCGTCCCAGCGCGCGCAGCGCCTGGGACACCCCGTCGGTCGCCAGATCGCAGCGGTACTGGTCGAACTTGCCGGAGACGAACCACCCGCCAAGCGCCGTCACCATCGGGCGGAGCTCATTGATCAGGGCGGTCTTCCCGACTCCGGGAGCTCCGCTGACCAGTACACCGCGGCAGGCGCCGTGGGTCGCGCTCGAAAGGGCCCGGCTGAGTTCACCGATTTCGCCGGCTCTGCCGGCCAGGCGGCTCGGCGCGGAGAGACGGTGCGGGAAGTCGTGCTCGCCGAGCGGAAAGCAGCCGGTGTTTCCGATGCCGATGAATGGGCGCTCCCGCAGCCGGCGCAGGTCGTGCGCCAGGCCTTCGGCGCTCTGGTATCGCTGGTCCGGCTCTTTCTCCAGTAGTCGCATGATGATGGCGGACATGGCTGCGGGGACCTCGGGCGACCGCTCGGCCGGGGGCACCGGCACTGTCGCGAGCACGTCGCGGATCAAGCGGAGCGGATCGGTTTCCTCGAACGGCAGGGCCCTGGTCGCCATGGTGTACAGGGTCACGCCGAGGCCGTAGAGATCGGCACGTTGATCGACGAACCGCCCAGTCCGCCCGGTCTGCTCCGGGGCCAGCGTCGCCAGCAGGCCGTGCAGCGCACTGTGGTGAGAGAACTCGGGCTGGCGCTCGGCCACCGTCGTCGCATGGCCGAAGCCGATGACGCTGATCTCCACCGGCTGCCCATGCAGGATCACGTTGGCCGCGTTGAGATTGCCGTGGGTCACCCCGGCCCGGTGGACCGCCGTCAGGATCCTGGCCAGGCTGAGCGCGATGTCGACCTGCTCGACAGCGGTCAGTGGCGGTTCGGTGAGCAAGCGGTCGGCGAGGGTGACTCCGGCAGTGATGTGACCGTCCGGTTCGGAGCCCGGGGCGGGGTGCGAGACGCCGCGGATGTTCGCCAAGCGATCCAGGATCTGCTGCTCATGGCGGAACGCGGCTGGGGTGCAGCCGCGTTGCTCGGTCGCGGCCGGACCATCCAGTCGATCGAGCATCGTCGGAGTCCAATCCGAGGTCTCAGTCAGCGGCGGGCTCGCCGGGGTGTGGTGTTA
>JAFGOK010000463.1 GCA_016926535.1 Micromonosporaceae bacterium
CGCGTCTGAGTTAATGCACCAGGACCGGGATGAATTACCCAACCACCAGAGGGTTAACTCGTCACCGGGGTGAGCTCGTGAAGGTGATCGTCGGATCGTACGGCGTGGTAGTGCTCGATGAGCTCGTCGCCGATCCGGGCCCAGCTGCGATCGGCTACCGCGGCCCTGGCCGCCACACCGAGCCGGGCGCGCCGGTCCCTTGCGGTGGCGAGACTTGCGACAGCCCTGGTGATGGCGTGGGCGTCACCCGGTGGGACGAGGAGGCCCGTGCGATCGTGGGCAATGAGATCGGCTGGGCCGCCACAGTCGGGTGCGACCACTGGCAAGCCGCTGGCCTGGGCTTCCTGGATGGTCTGGCCGAAGGTTTCGTGCGGGCCAGGGTGGACGAAGACGTCCAAGCTGGCATAGACCCGGGCCAGTTGCCGCCCGCGGCGGGCCCCGAGGAACAGCGCCCCGGGCATCATCCTGTGTAGGCGGGCGCGCGAGGGGCCGTCGCCGACGATGACGAGACGGAAGCCTGGCTGCTTGGCAAGCGGGACCAGCAGGTCGAGGCGTTTTTCCGGGGCGAGCCGGCCGACGTAGCCGACGATGGTCTCGCCGGCTGGTGCCAGGGCTTGGCGGACCTCGTCGCAGCGGTGGTCGGGGCGGAACAGGACGGTGTCAACGCCGCGTCGCCACAACCAGACCCGTTCGATGCCGTGGGCGTGGAGGGCCGCAGCGGTCTGGGTGGAGGGGGCCAGGGTCCGGTCAGCCTGGTTGTGGATGTGGCAGAGCCACCGCCACATTGCGCGTTCACCCCACCGGAGACCGGGGTACATCTGGGTGTAGGCCGGCAGATCGGTCTGGTACACGGCGACCGTGGGCAGCCGCAGCGAGCGGGCGATGCTCATGCCCCAGGCCCCGAGGACGCAGGGGCTGGCAAGGTGGACCACGTCGGTGCGGTGGGCCCGCAGTGCCACGGCGACCCGCGAAGTGGGCACCCCGAGCCGGACGGCCCGGTAACCGGGGACAGGGAGCGCAGGGACTCGGATGACCGGGCAGGGCACGGCGCCCGTGACCGCTCGGCTGGTTGCCGCCGGTTCCGGGGCGATAACCAGGGGATCATGGCCCCGGTTGACCAGGTGTTCGGCGATCCGGATGACGGAGTTGGCCACCCCGTTGAGGTCGGGTGGGAAAGACTCGGTGATGAGCGCGATCCGCATGTGCTCACGATGCGGTGCCTGCTGGTCGTGCACGGCACGTGGGCCTGGCCAGCTGGGGAACGATGGATGACGTTTTGGTTCGGTGGTGCTCGATGCCTGATGGGAGTACCGGAAAGGGTGATCTTGACGGTCAACCGTGGGCGAAAGCGAGCCGTTGAGCGTTCAACATCACGATGGGTGGATCCGCCGCCCTGGGGAAGGTATGGCCAGCGTGACGACAGCAACGATGCCCCTGTCGAGCTACCTGTTCTGCAGGCTGCGGCAGCTCGGGATCCACCATGTGTTCGGGGTACCCGGCGACTATGGTCTGGCACTGCTCGACGTGTTGCTGACACAGCCCGGACCGCGGTGGGTCGGCACCGCCAACGAACTGGGAGCCGCCTACGCTGCCGACGGTTACGCCCGCGAACGCGGCCTCGGCGCGGTCCTGACCACCTTCGGCGTCGGAGAACTCAGTGCCGTCAACGCCATCGCCGGCGCGTACGCCGAGAATGTTCCGGTCATTCAGATCACTGCGGCGCCCCCCACTGCGGCCCTCACTGCGGCGCCCCCCACTGCGGCGGGTGGGTGCGAGACGCTCCACCCGCATCACAGCCTGGCAGACGGCGATCTCGGCCACTTCGCCCGCATGTACCAGGAGATCACCGCCGCTGCGACGGTCCTTGATCACACTGACCCCGTCGGTGAACTCGACCGGGTTCTGACCGTCGCCATAACGACGAAGCTCCCTGTCTATGTCGCCATCCCCTGTGACCTGGTCCATCATCCAGTGCCCACCGCGCCGCTGCGACGCCGTCTAGTTGCCGCTCAGGCGTCTGCCGAGGCCCTGGACGCGATCGCTGAGCTCGCCCGGCAGCTGCTGAGCGATCACCCGGACGCGGTCCTAGTCGCCGGGCACCTGGTTGACCGCTTCGGCCGGGCCAGTGCGCTGCGCGCCATGGTTGAAGCCGCCGGTGTACCGGTGGCGGTTACCACCACTGCGAAGGGCCTCGTCGACGAGCACCACCCGTTGTATCTCGGGGTCTATCAGGGCCGGCTGAGCCCGCCGGCGCTGCGCCGGCGGGTCGAGTCCGCCAGCGCCCGAATCATGCTCGGCGCGGTCCTGGCCGACACCATGACCGGCGCTGCCCCGCACAACCTGCCAGACGACACCACCCTCTGGGTTGGCCGCGGAGAGACCCACCTCGGTCGCACGCGATTCGCCGATGTCCCGCTTGGCCCGGTCATGGACGTTCTTGCCACAGCAGTGCTGCCACGCGAGAGGAGTCTCATCGGCATTCCCGTCCAGGCAGACCGGGGCCGGGGCGAGGCAGCAGCCCGGCTGGCCGCCGTCGTGGCGCACCCTGATGACGACCGCCTCACCCAGACGCAGCTCTGGCAGGCATTGCAGGCACAGCTGCCCCAGGGCTGCGTGCTCGTCGCCGACATCGGTACGGCGGCGTTCGGCGCACTCGAGCTCACGCTGCCGGCGCAGGCCTCGCTGGTGTCCGGGCCGATCTGGGGCTCTATCGGCTATGCGTTGCCGGCCGGTCTGGGGATCCAGCTGGCAGCACCGCAGCGGCGTACCGTTGTGATCATCGGGGACGGGGCGGCCCAGATGACCATCCAGGAGCTCGGCACGATCGCGCGAGAGGGCCTTCATCCCGTCATCATTGTGATCAATAACGGTGGGTACACCGTCGAACGGTTTCTCGGGGAACCCCACGCGAGCTACAACGACATCACCCTATGGGACTGGGCGGCCGTGCCGGCGGCTCTTGGATGCGAGTGCGCCCGCGTGCAGCGGGCCACAACGCACGATGAACTCGTCCGGGCGCTCCGGACCGCCTTCAGCACCCCTGACGAGCTGGTCTTTCTTGAGGTGTGCACTGCTGCGTTCGATGCTCCAACCGGCCTGGCAACCCTGGCCGCAGCGTTCAGAGGCGGCAGTGGGCAGGCCGGTCACCACAACGGGCGTCAGACACAGTCCCTGGAGCTGTGACCGCAGGGCCTCGGCCGTGGTCGTGCCGCAGCCGGTCCAGCAGCAGGTCGAAGGTTTCGGCACGCTCGAACGGCGGCAGATCGTCGCTGTTGCCCATGAGCCGCTCCATGAGGTCGTACCAGCGTTGGTCATGTTCGTGGTGTGTAGTGGTTATCTTTTCGACGACGGCGGCGAGCTCCGCCTCGGTGAGGGCTGCTGCTTCGCCGGCCAGCGGGCGCTGGGCGAGTTCCTCTAGGACTGCCAGCCACCGCTGGCTGAGCTGTTCGGCCAGCTCGGCGCGCCGCAGCGCGATCTCGTGTTCGCACTCCATGGTGATGCGTCGCTCCCAGAAGGGTCTGACGATGTGCCTGACCTGATCGTCCAGCTGGACGCGTACCTGCGGCCTGCAGGTGAGGTCGGTGCCGTCGCATCCGAAGCGCCAGATCGGCCTGGCTGCCATGGTCCGATTGATCTCCGTCTCCAGGTCATGGGCCTGGTGCGGCGGATAGTTGCGGGCCAGATCGGCCACGATGTGTCGCAGCCTGCGTCGTGCACCTTGGGCGTGGTGGTGGGCCCATCGGGTGAAGTCGCCCGGGTGAAGTCCGCCGTCAGACGTCCAGAACAGCGATGCGTAGACCTGGAAGTCGAACACACATCCCTCGGCGGGCACGACCATCGGCGCGTTGAGGTCATGGCGCCGGGTCAACGGTTCGATCGCGGTGTCCTGCGGCATCGGCGCTGGCTGTGGCTGCTGCTGGGATCCCGATCGAGAGCGCTGCCCCAGGCGTACCAGCCAACGGCACAGCCGGTGCCAGATGCTGGTGGTCTGTGAGCTGCCGAAATCGTTACTCATGGTGCGGCTCCCTGATGACTGTCATTATCCACTCTGGAGGCTGTTCTCGGAGCGCCTGCCACATCCGATGAAGGTAGTAGGGCAGCCGGCGCCGGAGGGATGTGTGTTCCGTCAGGCTGACCAGCAGCTGTGACATCGGCGTGCGCGATGGGGGATCGGCATCGGCTTGGCGAAGCCAGACGTGGAGGCGCTTCCAAGCCGGATCGGCGCTGGTGGGATTTAACAGAGCAACAGCCCACAGCGTTGTCAGGTGCGCCGCGTCTGCCTCCCCGGACATCAGCCACCGCAGCAGTTCGGGCTGCTCTTCAGCGTCGTCCTCGGAGGACTTCCCTGCCAGGACCAGGAAGGAACGAGTAGCGTGTGCCGCGAGATCGCCGTTCGAGCTGCCGGCGTCGATCCACGACACGAGTTCAGCGATAATCAGACCAGCCTGATCAGGCTGATAGAGCTGGTTGATCGCTTCGGCGATGACTCGGCTGCGTCGCTGCATCGGGTCGGCGGCAATATGGCGCAGGTCGGCGAGGGTCCAATCGAGGCACAACTGGCTGAAACCGCTGGCGTAAACCCGTGCGGCGGTGTCGCGTTGCCGTGCCCTGGAGCCCCATGCCCACTCCCGGACCTTGTCCCGGACCTTGTGGGACACTGGGCTGGCCCCTCGCCCACCAAAATGGGCTACGGTTACCACCCAAGCCGCTGCCTGACGGACACTCGGTCGTGCTGACCCGGCCCAGTTATCGATGAGATGGCGGCACACCTCGTCGAAGTCGAAGTGGGCCAAGAGCCCCGCTGTCTCCGCTGCGGCCCGCTCCACGACCGTGTCGCCGGTGTTCGCCAGGTGGTCCAGCCACCCCAGCAGCGCGGGACGGGTGTTGTCGAATTCGTGCCAGGCGATGTCAAGGATGGCTCCGCGCATGCCCTCGTCACACAGCCAAGCCATTCGTGAAACGCTTTCCGGACTGCGAGTGTCGCCGGCCTGGGCCAACGACCAGTCAGTGGCCAGATCCCGGCCAAGGAGTTCGGGCACGGAGTACTCGAGCGCTGGGCGCTCCTGGGGAAATCGGTGTGATCGCTGGCCGATCTGCTGGAGCAGCCAGCCGGTGGATGCAAACACATGGTGGACGGGGTGTCGGTGGAACACCGCGTACGCGATACGAAATGACCGCTCGTACTGGCCGAGGCGGCGATGAGGCTGATCGTCGTCGGGCCCGCCGGGCAGCAGGATGCCCATGGCCCGGCGGCGGCGACGCGGTGGAGCAGCGGTGAGGGCCCGCTCCATAGCCTGCTCAGTTCTGGGACGCGTTCTGGCGACCAGCGCCGCCATGGCCGCAAGGTCAGTGGTCCGGCTGGCCTCGTCAATCGTCTGGCCCAGGCAGGACATGGCCAGGATTTCCTCAAGGTAGCCGTCGACCTCCGCTGGAGCCATCGCAGGGCCGGAGGAGGGGTGTCCAGTGAACAGCAATTGCCGCAGGCAGGTGCGGAAGACCTCCATCGCAGCAGAGACGGTGTGGTAGACGGTGCCGGAGCGGTGGTAGCTGTCGTGAGTTCCTGCATCGCGGATGAGGATCAGGCTGGCCTCAGCACGGCTGAACTGGTCCTCGAGGAGGTGAATGAGGGATCCGTGGTCCCTGCCAGGTAGCCGCAGAACGTGGCCGTGGCCCTGTACTGCCAGGCCAACCTGACGCTGGAGCTGGGATCTCGGCTCGTCGGCGGGGAGGAGGATCTCGCAGATGCGATCCGGACCGTATCGGTCGGCCAGCACCGCGCACGCTGTGGTGAACCGGCCGGTGCCGGGCGCTCCAGCCAGGCTTACGACCCGTCGGGTGCGCAACCGGCCTTCGAGCAGGGAATAGCTTGACGACGGTGTGTAGCCGGCCAGCAGGCGTGGCACACCGCGAACCATGGCGACCTGCGGGGATGGCTCTGATGTCGCGACGACGTAGGTGCTCGTGACTGTGTTGTTGTTGCCGTAGGCGGCTGGACCATGTGTGGCGATGTTGTCGTAGCTGGTGTATGGGCGTGGATGGTCGTGCTCAGCTCCAAAAAGCTCCCGACTGACAGCAAGTTCTATGTGGAGAGAGCCTGGTGGGATGTCCAGTCCGGGAATCTCCTCGGATTCCGGGGCATCGGGCGGTTGCTGTGGTTGCGGTTGCTGTGGTTGCGGTTCTGCGGCCTCGTGGATTCCGGTTTCCTGTCCTTGTGGCGCTGTCGCGGTGGTGGCCCGATCGATCGGGCCTTCCGATCCGGACTGACTCGGCGACGTCACGGTTTGTCTCCAGGCGTCGCCGCGCTCGAACCGCTGACCTGGTTATGGTTACCGAAGGCGGCGTGTCCGTGCGTGGTGATGTTGTTGAAGACCTGACCTCCTTCAGCCGGTGGTGCCGGCAGCGGAGGCTTCGTGGCCCTGACGTCGGGTTCCGGCACATCGTTGCCCCGA
>JAFGOK010000464.1 GCA_016926535.1 Micromonosporaceae bacterium
GTCGCGGTCGGGGTCGCGGTCGATCCCCCGCCGCTGGTGGAGACGGTGACGTAGTCGACGAGCAGGGCGTGGCCGGGTTCGGTCGCCGAGGTGGGGCCGCCGCCGAACGCCGCCGGGAAGCCGCCGCCCATCGCGACGTTCAGGATGACGAAGAAGCCGTGCTGCGTCGCGCTGTTCCAGGTCGTCGCGTCAAGCTGGCTGGCGTTGAGGCTGAAGAACTGGGTGCCGTCCTTGTACCAGCGCAGCTGCTCCGGGGAGACGCTGCGGTCGTACTCGACCGCGAAGGTGTGGAAGCTGCTGGTGCAACCGTCGCAGGCCACCTGCCCGCTGGACAGGCCGGTGGTCTCGTTGCACGGCCCGCCGCTGACCGTGCCGCAGTGGAGGGTGGCGAAGAACGTGTTCATGCCGTTGACGTTCTCCATGATGTCCCACTCGCCGATGCTCGGCCAGTTGGTCGCACCGACCGGGCGGGCGGCGCCACCGAGCATCCAGAACGCCGGCCAGTATCCCGCCGCAGCGGTCCCGGTGACGTCCGGCAGGCGGAGCCTGCCCTCGACCCGCAGCTTGCCACCGGCCGGTGCCGCGAAGTCGGTGCGCTGGGTTTCGAGGCGGGCGGAGGTCCAGTTGCCCGCGGCGTCCCGCAGCGGCTTGATGGCGAGATTGCCGGAGCCGTCGTGGTAGACGTTGCTGACACTGTTGGTCATGGTCTCGACCTCGCCGGTGCCCCAGTTGGCGGCCCCACCGGGGTAGCTGGTGCCGAGGTCGTAGAGCCAGTTCGAGGTGGATGGCTGGGTGCCTGCGGCGCCGGTGAAGTCGTCGCTGAAGATCATGGTCCAGCCGGACGGGGTTGACGGGACGGATGCCTGGGCGCTCCAGGCGACGGTCCCGGCGATGGCGGCGGCCGTTGCGACGGCGCCGGCGAGGAGCGCGCGGGTGGTTCGGCGGCGCCGGAGGCCCGATGAGCGGGCGGGGCTACCGGGGTGGGCGGCCATGGCGGGGAGCCTTTCGAAGAGGGTGGCAACCAGTGGGGCAATCGTTGGGAGAGCGCTCTCACAGTCTGGTGTTGAGCTTGAGCGTTGTCAATGTCCTCCCCGTGGTGCCGTGCTCGCTGGCAGTACACCGATCAGATCGGGCCCGCACCGATCAGGTGGTGGCGGCTCAGGTGGTGGCGGCGCTGACCCCGGCGGCGACGGACAGCTGGTGCGCGATGTCGAGCAGGTAGGTGCGTGCCTGATCCGCCGCGAGCGGGCGGGCGAAGTAGTACCCCTGCCCGAAGTCGCACCGAGCCTCCCGGAGCCGGTCGAGCTGGACGCCGTCCTCAATTCCCTCGGCGATGGTCGTCAGGTTGAGCATGGCCCCAAGACGGACGATCGTCCTGGCGAAGGTCAGGGCCTTGGGGTCGTTCACCAGTCCGTGGATGAACGACTTGTCGATCTTCATGATGTCGACCGGGAAGCGATGCAGGCAGCTCAGCGAGGAGTATCCCGTGCCGAAGTCGTCGATCGCGATGCGCACGCCGAGGGCCTTGAGTTCATGGAGCCGGCTGATCGCCTCGTCGACGTCCTGGTGGAGCAGGGATTCGGTGATCTCAAGCACGAGCCGGTCCGCTGGCAGGCCGCTTGAGGCGAGGGCGATGCGGACCTCCTCGATAAGGTCGGGCCGCTGCAACTGGCGGGCGGAGAGGTTGACGCTGATGGTCAGCGCAGGAAGGCCGGGGATATCCTTCTGCCAGTTCGAGACCTGGTGACATGCCTCGTTCAGGATCCACCGGCCGATCGGGAGGATCAGCCCGGTCTCCTCAGAGAGCGGGATGAAGTCCGACGGCGGGACCATCCCGTGACCCGGCCGGAGCCAGCGGGCCAGTGCCTCGAAGCCCTTGAGACCGCCCGTGGTGAGCGAGACGATCGGCTGGTAGTGGACCATGAGATCCTGCTGGTCGATGGCCTGCCGCAGGTCGGCTTCCATCTGCATGCGCTCGAGGAGCTCCTCGTGCATCTCCGGGTGGAAGACCTCCCGGTGTCCGTCGCCGTACCGCTTGGCATGATACATGGCGACATCGGCGTTCCTGAGCAACTCGTCGGTACTCTGCCCGGGGTAGCCGATGGCGATGCCGACGCTGGCGTTGACGAAGATCTGCTTGCCGTTGATGGTGTATGGCTTCCTGATCGCCTCGATCAGCCGGTCGGCGACCGATGCGGCGCCCTCCGCATCCATGTGGGCGAGCAGTGCTGCGAACTCATCACCGCCGAACCGGGCGGCCGTGTCGCCCGACCGGAGGGCTCCGACGATCCGTTCGCCAACCTCGACCAGGAGCTGATCACCTGCGGCGTGCCCGAGAGTGTCATTGACGACCTTGAAGCGATTGAGATCGACGAAGAGGAGCCCGATCGGCGAGGTCGACCGGCTCGACGACAGCAGATCCTCGAGCCGGTTGGTGAACAGCGCGCGGCTGGCCAGCCCAGTGAGCCGGTCGTGAAACGCCTCATGCATGGCCTGGACGGTCTTGGCATCGGTCAGGGCCAGGCTGACATGCTCCGCGAACGCCGACAGGGTCTGGCGGTCGCTCTCCTGGTACTCCCGGCTGCGGTCGGCGGAGGCGACGATGAGACTCCCGACGATGACGCTGTCCTCCCGGACCGGGGCGGAGATCGCTCGCCTCAGACCGCCGACGAGCTCGGATCCCCCGGGCCCTCCGACCCGGCGCTCCGGGGTGGCCGCCGTTGCCACGGCAATGGTGCCGCACTCGATGGCGAGCCGGGAAACGTCGGCCTCCGCCATCGGCAGGCGCCACAGCTGCTCCCCGAGGAGCTCCGGGTCCCCATCGGAGGAGACGAGAAGCAGGTGACCCGGGCTGTCCGAGTCGATGAGCCGGAGCATCGCCACGTCGTCGTCCAGGAGTTGGCGGGCTCCTGACGTGATCGCGTCGAGAATCTGCTGGAGCGGAGCCCTACGAGAGATCGCGCGCTCGATGGTGGAGAGGGCGTCGACGAGGCGCTGGCGTTCCTTCAGCGACCGGATCAGCCGGCTGTTCTCGGTGGCCTGGTGTTCACTTCGCTCGCGCAGGGTGCGTTCGGCCTCGACGGTGCGCATGATGTCGAGGGCCAGTGAAAGGACTCTGGCCATTGCCCGGATGAGATTGGCCTCGTCACTGGAGAACCCGGCCCAGGACCGGGCGAGCATCATGCTGCCCGAGATGCGGCCGTGCAGCGGCAGGACGATCAGGTGGCATTCGCCGATACCCGGGACCGGGATCGTCGTCCAGCGGTCGCGGGCCGCCGTCCGCAGTGCCTCGACCGGTACTTGATCATGAGGATACCCGAGCGAGACGACGGTTTCCTCGCAGATGACCGTCCCCATTTCCGCGTCGAGGATCTCGGCGGCGAACTCAATCGCGGCCCGGATGGCCGTCGCCTCGTCCGGCGAGCCGGAGGTGACCGCGAGGAACTCCGCGAGGTGTTTGATGGCCTGCGATCCGTGCATCGGTTCCCCGTCAACTCATTGCCAAGACGACCAGCGTCTGGTTGTGGTATCCGTTGACCCCCTTGGTCCTGGCAATCTCCCCGAAGGTGTAGAAACCGGATATTGGAGTGCCGGGCGTCGCATCTGTGATCCGCAGCATCTCCTGCTCCACCCCCTCAGGACCGAGAACGTGCTTCCTGGAGACGCAGTCGAAGGCCATCAGCCCGATCGGCTCCCGATCTCCGAGCCCTTCGACGGCCAGGCGGCTGGCGTCCCCGGCGGCGTCGAGGATGGTTTCCCTGCTGCCGGAGGAGAACCAGACCTGGGTTCCGTACTGGAGGTCGGCGACGAGGACCAGCGCACGCTCGTCGAAGTCCGCCCTGGCAATGAACCGCATCTCCTGCCCGCCGCTGCTGTGGCTGAGCCCGAGGGGATGGCGGATGGCGAAGTTGAGGAACGCTTCCTGATCCTCGTAGGCGCCCTTCGGCGCATCCAGGCTGCGCAGGTACAGGTCGAGGGCGGGCTCGTCATTGATCGAGGTGACGGCGTAGCCGACCATCTTGGTGATGGTCAGGAACTCCCCGACCTGGTGCCATCCGTGGCACACCCCGATCCCGAACGGCGCGGACGAGCCGATCCCGATTCCGACCGCCGCGTCGGTGAATACTTCGCCGCCGTAGAACTGCTGGGTGCGCCACAGGCGCAGGCTGTCTGCGGCGCAGCCGCCGACCATCGGCACCGCAGCCCCGAGCCTGGAGTACGCGCCGCGAAGCAGGTCACGGTGACCGGTCGCGAGTCCGTCCGGCAGGACGACCATCACGCGGTGCTCCCATGCGGCGAGCGGGTCGACGCAGGAGGCCAGCTCGATGCCTGCCTCGCGGGGTCTGCCCCGGATGTCGGTCGCAAGTCTTGCGACGACGTCGAGGCCTGAGCCGCCGATCGCGGTGACCACGACGGAGCCGTCTGTGACGGTGCCGTTCGCGATCTCGCCGGCGGTCGTCACCCCGACGACCGGGATCCCGCTGGCCACCCTGTTGACGCCGGCCAGCACAGCGGCCGTGTCATGCCGGTCCGAGCAGAAGACGATGGCGATTTTGGGATCCGGGGCGCTGAAGGCCTGCTCGGTCGCTTCGACGCCAGCGTGGAGCGAATCTCGGTGCACCGATGCCCCAGCAGAGAACCATCGAGAGCCGGTCGTTCGGATCATGGTGTCCTCCTGACTCCTCCTCGTTCGGCAGGCTGGGCGGGCGGGTGAGTAGAACCGGCGGCGTCCTGCTCGGCCTGATGATCCGCATGGCGGGGCTCAGGAAATTGGAGTGATCGCCGATAGCGGTTGGTATGAAGGTCTCCGGAATCGACGGCAGCACCGTGGGACTGCGCCTCGCCGGGTGGTTGTTCGGGGCCCGCAAGCGGGCCGCATCAGCGGAGCGGGACGGTCGTATCGCCGCCTCGCTGCTGCTGGCCGCCGCGTGCTATTCGGCCGTGGTGTTCTGGACGGTCGGAGACTCATCCCAGCGTGCCATCCAACTCGTCCTGCTCGGCAGCTATGCCGTCGGTAGCGCGACGTGTTTCGCCCTGCCGTGGCGGCGTCTGCCGGACTGGGCGCACCACGTGGTCTCTGCCGGGTGGCTGCTGCTGCTGACCCTTGGTGCCGGCGCGATCGGCGGCGTGCTCAGTGCCTACGTCGTCGGGTACCTGCTGGTGTTCCTCTATGCCGGCCTGACCAGTCGCCCGCTGGCCGTGGTCGGCTTGGCGGTGCTCGCGGAGGCGGCCCTCGTCCTCGCGATGACGGCTGGCAACCAGGCGGACAACCGGACATCGCTCGCCGCGTCGATCATTGTGGCGGCCGGTGTGAGCCAGCTGGCGGCTCTGGCGGTCGTCTGGAGCCAGATAGCCAACGAATTGCTGGTCGAGGTACGGCGGTCCCTGCTCGAACTGGATGAGGTCGATTCGGAGGAAGAGGCTGCCAACCGGATCGCCGGCCTGTTCGCGCACCTGATCGACGCCGATGCGGCGCTGGTGATGGCCACCGAGCATCCGGGCTCCACCGTGTATGTGCGTCGCGGCGGGCACGCTCCGGCCAGTCAGCTGGCGGACATCCGGGTGGACATCGCGGAGGAGCAGTCCGGCATAGCGGTGATCGCCCGAACCGGGGAGCCGCTGTTCGTCGCGGACGCACCCAACTCGACGGTGGTATCGCGGCGGCTGATCAGGCAGCTGGGTGCCACGAGCGTCCTCTACCTGCCCCTGCCCGGCGAGGGCGGAGTCCTCGGCGGGCTCATCGCATGGTGGCGGGCGCCGCGCCAGGAGGTTGACCCGTATGCCCGGCAACTCGCCGAGGTGACGGCCATCCCGGCCGGACTCGTCCTCCAGCGACTGCGCCAGGCGGGACGGCTGGACTCCCCGGCGATGCGGGACCCGCTGACCGGGGTCAGCAATCGCCGCCGGTTTGACATCGCCCTGGCGGATCTGCCGGTCGGGGGGACCGTGCTGCTGTTCGACCTCGACGCGTTCGCTGCGCTCAACGACATGTACGGGCGGGAAGTCGGCGACGAGGCGCTGCGGGCGTTCGCCGAGGCGCTGCGGCGGAGCGTGCGGCAGAACGACGTCGTCGCCCGGTTCGGTGACGACACGTTCGCCGTCGTGCTACCTGCCTCTGCAAGTTCCATCGCCAGCGGCATCATCATCGAGCGGTTGCAGCGGGCGTGGCGCTCCCCGCAGGGCTGCCGATTCTCCGTCGGCGTCGCGGTCCGGACCGATGACGAGTCGCCCGCTGAGACCCTGACTAGGGCATCTGCGGATCTGCGAACGACAAAACGCCTCAAAACCCGGTAACGCGTCCTAGTCCGTTTTCCGCCTGGAAGGGCGGCAACGATGGTCGTTAGAACCATTGCTCGAATTCGCGTCTGTTGGGAAGGTAGCTGCTGGGCGAGAGCGTTGTCGCCGCCAGTAAACTGCCGGTTACCCGACGTACGGGAGGAGAGCAATGCGGCCGCGCCCGCTGAGCCCTGAGGAGATTCGCCATCCTGGCCTGGCGAGGACCGCGCTCGGGCGAAGAGGATACGCGGCCGAGGCCGTTGACGCGCTGCTTGATCGGATCGCCGATGAGGTTGCTGTTGCCAGCGAGTACTGCGTCGGGCTGGTGGCGGAGAATGCCCGGCTCAAGGCAGCGTTGCGGGACTGGACTCGGCAGCAACCAGCATCGGATGCTGGCCGCGCCCCCGCCCTGGGCAGCTCAGCGGTCCCGGGCGGGACAGCTCAACCAGTGGCGACCGCATCCGCAGCCCCCGCCGCGGGGCCCGCAGCGCACCCAGTGCCCGCCACCGGGCCTGCGGGAGGGCCTGTGGGAGGGCCTGCGGGAGGGCCTGCGGGAAGACTCGCGGGAGGGCCTGCGGGAAGACTCGCGGGAGGGCCTGCGGGCGGATCGACGCGAGAACTCGTTCGGGACTGCTGCGCGGCTCGCAACATGATCATGATGCGTCTCGACGCCGCGCAGCGCAGCACGCGGCGAATGGGGGAGTATGTCGGCGGTCACTTCGAACAGGTCCGCTTGGCCGCGACTGAGCAGAGCAGGGAGGGGATGGACCCGCTGGGCCCTCAGGCCAGCGCGATGAACAC
>JAFGOK010000465.1 GCA_016926535.1 Micromonosporaceae bacterium
AATCGCCAGTTCAACCCCGGTGTACAACTCGATCGAGTCCCACTCACCGAGCTGATGCTCCGCATGGACCAGGCGAGTGGCGGTCCCGGGGTCGTGCTGGTCTGCGCGCTGCCACAGCACGGTGCCGTTCTCGCTGGTATCCGTGACCAGCAGCCCGCCGTCGCGGATGGCAAGTCGCAGATGCTCCTCTGAGATCCACCGAGCGGCGGCGGAGTGGAGCCACTCCTCAACTGCGATATCGTGCTCGCCCTTCGGAGCTCTCCCGACCGTCACCACGGCATCGCCGGAGACCACGAAGCGCAGCCGGGCCAGGTCATCGACGATCACCGCCATGGCGTACGCCGGTGGCCGCTGGCCAGCGTCGGCCAGAGGCGTTCCGTGGCGGGGGCAGGACGGCACGCCACGAGCCATGTTGGGTACGGGCTGCCCGATCAGCCGGTACTCGCCGAACGCCGGGCAATCGGGTTCCTCGCAGCGCCACAGATGAGAGAGCAGTGCCGTGCCGACGCCGCTGGGCTCTCCCCTGGCGAATCGCTGCCGCATGATCTGCGTGCGGGACACCCTGGCCGCTCCCCTGGCCAGGAAGGTCGCGACCCCGCTCGGCAGCCCGCCCACCGAGCCGTCGCCCTGGTCTGAGGCGGCGACCTGGTCCGAAGCGCCATCCTGGTCATGCTGCCTATCCGGTTCCGGCGACTCGGGCTCGGATCCGGTGGCCCCTGCCATCGTGTCATGCGAGACGCGCAGCACCGCAGCCTTGCCAATCATGACCGGACCGGCTTCGCTCGGGATCTCCTCCCCGTCGGGAATCAGCGCCGCCTCACCACCTCGTGGCCTCAGCCGCAGAACCCGCTCCGGATCCTGCCGCAGCCAGGGATACTTCGAGGCGTACTGCGAAAGCCCTCGGACGGTGATCACGGGCAGGCCGGTGAAGTCGGCCACCTCGGCGACCCGGTCGGCCACCTCGGCGATGACCTCGATGACGCCATCATCGGCCCATCGCCCGAGCACCATCCGTTCCTTTGAGGTGAACTCCGCCTCAGACAGCAGGGATCGCTTGGCAACGGGGTAGAGAACGGCCCCGGCGTCGATGAGATACCGGCCGAGGGCGTCAACCACCATACCGATTCGCACTAGCCTGACCGACCTGCCGCCGTCAAGATCGGCATATCGCACGACCTCTTCAAGATCAACGACGGCCTGAGCCAGCGTGACATCGGTCGTCAACCGTCGTTCAATCATGTCCATGACGCGGGTGACCGTGAAGCGCATGAGGCCTCCTCCCGTTGCCTCGTAACCCTAGGGCCAGTGCTGTCCCACGGGGAGTCTGCCTCGCCGAGGGGTTCGAACCGGCGCTCAGAGGACCCCCTGCCCCCTGGTCAACGAGTTGCCGCATCGCCAGACTTGTGGCGACGCCATCGCTGGGTCGGCCTGCCGCCGTCCGCTGGGCTCACCAACCCGAGCAGGATGGACTTCATCGATGGCCGCTCGTCCGGATCGGGCGAGAGCGCTCGCTCGGCCAGGAGGGCGACCGGACGCTCCAGGGTCTCGACCTCTGGCAAGCGGCGAGCGATCGGGATCATCGGGGCCACGGGATGCCTACCCGTGCCCGCGTACATGATCATGCGGGCCCACCCGAGCACGTCCTCTGCCGGCTGCGGCCGAGGCTGCCCGGACTGCCGGGCCAGACCGTGGTCAAGCAGCCGAACGCCAGCAAGGGTCACCATGACATTGGTCGGTTTCAGGTTGCCGTGGACCTGTCCTGCCGCGTGGACGGCACAAATGGCGGCCGCAGTCGAGACGGCGAAGGAGTTGAGGGTCGTCGGATCGAGTTTCCCATCCTCAGCAACCAGCTGGGCCAGGGTCATCCCGTCGACGTATTCCCTGATGAGGTACGCCAATCCTTCGTGCGATCCCTTGCCGATCACCTTCGCGACGTACCTGGTTGGCATCCGGATGCCAGCGACGTCAACGAAGTTGCGCCGGAGACGGTTCCCCCCGGCCGGACGCGACCGTGCGATTTTCAAAACGGCTGGCGGAGCAGTCAAAGACGCTCTGGCGAGATACGCGGTCGCGGTCACGGACGCCGCCCCAGCGGACGCCGCCCCAGCGGACGCCGCCCCAGCGCTCGGCGTTTCACCCGCCGACAACCGAGCCAGCAGGTGGTAGTCCCCAACTCGTCGCGGATCGCCCTCGGTGAGGGGGACAGTCCCCGGCGGCAACGGTCTTGTGGTCGACCTCTCGTCCACGCCGCCCCCTTCCGCTCGCACCACCCGCTCCCGGATGGCGAACACCAGGCCTTCCCGCGTCCGCCGGAGCAGTCCGGGCAAGCCGGAGGCCATTGGCCTGATGCTTCTACCCAACCAGGAACAACCAGCACAGTGCGGACGCGACGGTTCTAACCTACGTTGCCGTCAAGTCTCACTGCCGACCACCTGGGAGGCAACGATCACTGCTGATTCACGGGGAAGTGTCAGCCTCAGTCATCCGGCTCAGAAAACGCCATGCCAATCCGCTGCCGTTTGGCCTCGTACATCGCGAGGTCCGCCGCATCAAGGAGATCATCGGCGGCTCCGTCAATCGTCGGCTCCACAGCATGGGCGATGCCGATACTCGCCAGCACTTTCACCGAGGTCGCGCCGATCTCGACGGGTTCGGCGACGGAATCGAGGATCCGCCTCGTCACCTCAACCACAGAGTCCCGGTCCCCGGTCTCCTGGAGCACGACGACGAACTCGTCCCCCCCGATCCTGGCGACGGTGTCCGTCACCCGGAGCGTCGCTGTGATCCTGGATGCGACCGCTTTGAGAACCTCGTCGCCGGCCGCGTGCCCGTACGTATCGTTGATCGGCTTGAAGCCGTCAAGATCAATAAAGAGCACGGCCAGCGACCGCTGGTGCCGGCATGCCCTGGCGTACGCGTCGTACAGCTTCAGGGTCAGCATCCGCCGGTTGGGCAGCCCGGTCAGGGCGTCATGCAGTGCCTCGTGCTCCTCCCGGCGCTGCGCGGTGATGTCCCGGTTGACCAGGATCAGCTCCAGCCGCCCGTCCCGATCGGACCGCCCGTTCAGCGACGCGTCGGTGATCAGCGCGGCGCCATCGCTGCGCCGCTCCCGGCACTCGCCCCGCCATTCGCCCTCCGCTGCCAGGCGCAGCACTTCCTCTCGCGGTACGACCGTCTCCTCCGCGTTCAGGAACTCGGTGTTCAGCAGTGCGAACAGGTCACATCCGGCAGCCTCGGCGTTGCTGTAGCCGTAGACGCGCTCCGCCCCGGCGTTCCAACTGACCACCCTGCCCTCCGCGTCGCACGAGATGACCGCATCGGACATGTCCTCGATCAGCTCGCTCTGCGCTCGCAGCTCTTCCATGGCGACGGCGGAGTCAGCCAGGATCCTGGCATTGAACATGGTGACGCCGGCCAGACCGGCCAGGGTCTTGGCGTACTCGACGTCCTCGGTCGCCAGCGGCAGGGCGTCGTTTGGCCAGATGAAGGCGAGCCCGCCCAGCAGGCGCCCGCCTGCGACGATAGGAAACAGCGCGTACATGCCCAGGCCCATCTCGCCCAGCCACTCGGCGGACCTGGCTTGGCCCCCTGCGAGTACCACCGGTGTCGCGACCCCATCCATCGAATCGGCCAGTTGCTCTCGCACGTGCTCGCACAACTGGTCCGCGACGTCCTGCTCGAGCTCGCCGTATCCTTCGGTCGCCCACCACGTCTCACCGGTATCGGTCCGGGCCAGCCACACCCCCGCGGAGCCGCACAGGGTCGTTGCCGCGATGTCGGCGACCCTGGCAGCCAGTCGCTGCTCATGGTTCACGGTCTCCAGCACCGCACCGGCGATCGTGACCAGCGCCTCAGTGCGCTGCTGCGGTCGGGATCGGACGAGCCCCGCGGTCCGGAAGACCCCTCGCCGGGCGTCTGAGAACACTGGTGTCACGGGCCTTGCGCGGTCATGAACCGGCGAGCGGTCGTCGCCTCGCCCGCCAGCACCGTATGCCTGTCTCTCGTTCACCGAGTTGAACATCACTTCCCCGCTGCCCAATCCGACCAGCGTGATCCGCACTCGTCACGTCACTTCCTATCGGCGCCTGGCGCCATGAGCTGACCGGTCCGATCCGACGTTTCTGGTCTCCCCCGGCGGCGCTGTCCCGAGGGAAGGGCACTGCCGACGCGCCGAGTCATCGGATAGCTTCATCGACATCCGAAGTATGGTTCGTTGCCCGACTAGCGGAGGCAATGCGACGCCGTGAGTCTCGATCCGCGACCTGGTCGGCGGCTGATGCTCGTCGTCTCGATCAGTTGTACGCTCCTCATCGTCGCTGGCACGGCCCTGGCCTACCTGTCGTTCCGGCAGGCTGGCAGTCGGGTCATCGGCAGCTCCGAACTGGGTTGCAGGGTCGCCGCAGCAGAGGCGTATGGCGATCGTCTCAGCCTCATCCGCCTGCTTCAGGCGCTCGCCAGCGACCCCTCAATCATCAGCGCTGACGGCACCACCATCGATGATCGACTCCGCGCCGTCGGAGGGGAATCGTTCGGATTCACCGGAGGCCTGGCCTGGATCGACGTCGGCGGCATGATCCGGGTCAGCACGAAGGGCTCATCCGGCCTGGCGGCGGACGGGTCGTGGTGGCGAGAGGTCGTGTCCGCCAGGCAATGGACGACGAGCCATGCTCTGACCTCAGTTGCCTTCTCTGGCGAGGTCATGGTGTTCGCGGTCCCGACCTTCGATGCCAGCGGGGTCGTCAACGGTGTGCTGGCAGGAGGGCTGGGGGCGATCTGGTTGCGGCGGCAGGCGACCGAGCATCTGCGCACGCTTGAGGATGAGCGGTACGGCCGGCGCGATGACCTGCTCGTCATCGACCTATGCCGATCCTGGGACTATGCCGACGTGCGTCAGGCCCCGGGACGGGGGCCCTGATCGTGGCGGGCTTCTCGCTGCTGCT
>JAFGOK010000466.1 GCA_016926535.1 Micromonosporaceae bacterium
AGCCGAGCCAACGCGAACGGCTCAAATCATCAACACGGCATGATCAACATTAAACAGTCGTCAGTTACCGACTTCCGGAGATCTGAGTCGTGGCGCCGCACAGGCGGGCCAGCGCGAGCGCGGTGTAACGGCGTCCGGTGCGAGGCAACGTATCCGGCAGGAACTCGGCGATGAGGTCGTGGTAGTCCGATGTGGTGACCACCTGCGGGATGTGGCGGTGCTCCAGCAGTGCGGGGCGGGCCGCCGGGGATCGGGCAAACGGGCCGAGATGGGCGACGACGCCGTTTCGGCGGGGCGTCGCGAGGAGGCGCGCCTGATCGATGATCGTGGGGACAGCGACGGCGCGCAGCAGGCCGTTGCTGTTGCCCTGTTTCTTGCGGTGCGCGCGGGTGGCGAGTAGCGCCTCGGCGATCGGCCTGATCGCCTCGACCAGCCCGGCGCGGCCGTCGGTGAGCACGACCGGCGCGGCGAAAACCAACAGCGAAGCTGTCAGCGCTGCCGTTGGTGGTCTCGACGCGGGCGACTGCACACCCGATGATCGCCGCCAGTCGGCGGTGATGTCGGCGAGGAATGCCCGGCGCGCCGTATCGGGTAACGGAACGCTCGGGGGTAGCGGCAGATGCGTCGCTGCGGCCCGGGCCATGCAGACCACCGCGCGTAGGCAGGCGAACCAGGCTGCGCCGGAGAGACGCTGGCCGGCCAGCGTCATCGCGGCGCCACCGGCCGCCCGCAGGTAGGCTGCCTGAACGTCGATCAGCCAGCGGTCGGCGGCCTCGGCCACCAGTTCGTCCAGCCGCTGCTCGCAGCCCTTGTGCTGTACCCGGCCATTGATCCGGCTGCCGCACATCGATGGCGCGACCAGCAGGGTGCGTGACAGCACCCGCATGTTCGTGGTAGTACCGCGCCGTAGCGGCACTTCGCAGGTCGGGCACGTGTCGAGCAACAGCCTCCGGTGGGCCGGGCAAACCACGGCGAGCCCGAGCCGCCACCACAGCGGCCATACCCCTCCCGACTCGGCCAGGCACTGCGGGCAGGCCCGGCTGTGGCCGAACAGCGCCCACTGCCGGCTCCGCGCCTTCCTCGCCCAGCCGACGGCCGCCAGATCATGCAGGTCCAGGACGGTGCCGTCGTATGCGGCCAGTTGCATCGCGTCCAGCGTCGCTGGGGCGACGCCGGTCGCGGCGTGGATCGCCGTCCGTTCCAAGGCGCTGAGGGCAACGCCGAACAGCAGCGGCCGGCCGTCGGTGGCTCTGGCAGCGTTGGACACGCCGATGGCATCGGCGACTCGCCCGGGCGGCAGCGCCATGTCCGTGGCCATCCGGTCGATCCAGGAAGCGAACGACTCGCCCGGCTGCGGTGCGACCACCAGCGCCAGGCGCCGCGGACGCGGCTGGCCCATCACGACACTCCGATCTCATCCCAGCTGGGCTCGGATCTCACGGGCCAGGTTGCGGTGGGTGCCCGCGAGCCCGCGCTCGTCAACGAGCCCTGCCAGCGGCTTGGCGCTCGTGGGTTTGACGAAGCGGCCGCGGCGCACCCACACGTCCCGTGGGCGGAGCAGGTAGTTGGTGGTCAGGATCGGCACATCGTGTGCCAGCAGGTACTCGATGATGCGCAGCAGCTTGCCGGTGTGGCGCGACAGGCGGCTCAACGCGGACACGAACAGGACCCCCTGCTCGTCGGCGCTGTCGCGGAGTCTGGCTACGAGGACGGCATCGAAGCGCTCGTCAACGCCGCTGCGGACCACGATGGTGTCGTCTGACTGCGAGTGCGCGGCGTCGATGACGTCGGCGCCTGAGGGCAGGTCCGCAACGGGCGCCTCGGGAGCGCGGTAGCCACATCGGCCGCCCTCGTCGAGCACGCCGGCCAGCGCCGCCAGGCACGCCCATGCCCTCGGGTACACCCCAGCAAGCCCGCGAAACAGGTTCTCCGCGGACACCGGCTGCGGCTGCCGACGTCGCGCGGCGATCACATGGGACAGCGGGACGGCAGCCATCTCCGTGATCGCGCGCAACCCACCGTCTGACACAAGGCCGCGCACGTGCAGATCCTCCAGACGGCTGTTGCGCACAACCAGCGTCACCGCCGCCTTGAGCGCCAGCGACGCGTCGGCCGGGACGTGATCGACGGCCTCCTCGACGAAGGGCCCGACGAGGACGTCCTGGTCATGCCGGTCGAGCGTAGCGAACGCGTCGGCGCGGTCGAGGATCTCGGAGCCAACGGATGCCGCCGCGGCAGGCTCGACCTGGCAGACGTCCTGCAGCAGCGTTGGGAGCATCTCGCCGCAGAATTTGATCATAAGGGCAGGTTCCGGTTCGGTCCGGGGCATCGCATGTGCTCCTCACAGATTCGACTGACTCAAACTACCGTCAGTGGAATCGAAGTGAAGCCCTGAACGATCGAGTGGTGAACCTGCTGCTTCGTGATTCGACTCCGACCGTTCAGTGCCCAGTTACGCCAGCGATGCAGTGAACGATGCGGCGGCGCTCGACATGGAAGACCAGGGCGGCCCGATATCCGGTGGCCCGGATGCGTTCGAGCATCGGGCGCGACCGGGCCAGGGTGGCGGGGGCGTCGGCGACGACGTCGGGGGCGGTGGCGAACGCGCACCGCTCGGCGCGGTCGGCGTGCCGCGCCAACCACCGCAGATATCCCCCGTCTCCCGGATATTTGCCGGTGGAGCGGTTGTTGTCGGCGCACCAGTGCCAGCCGGGGCGGACCCGGTTCCCCGCGGCCGGGGAGGCGATCATCCCGAGGAGCCCGGCGTCGGTGGCCTCAATGACCCGAGGGCCGGAGGCGGTGGCGAAGTAGCGCATGGCGGTACGCGACCAGGGTGAGGGGAATGATCGTGGCCAGGGCTTTGACCCAGAGTTGGCCGGGCACCGCCGCCCAGACCGGGAAACCGGCCATCGTGAGAAACACGATGGTG
>JAFGOK010000467.1 GCA_016926535.1 Micromonosporaceae bacterium
CCAGGGCGGCGCTGGTGGGGCGGTCGAGGCGTTCGGCCAGCGGGTGGCGGCAACCGACAGCGCCGTGACCGCGTTTCGGCAGGGTTCAGCCGGGGTGTCGGAGCCAGCGGCGATCCGGGTGGTCCTCGGCCGGGTGCAGACAGGGCTGCTGGGGCTGGGGATGGTTCGCCAGCAGGTGACGGTCGCCCCGAACGCGGTGGGCAGTGTGGTCGCCTTCCGGTACCGAGCCCTGATCGCCGAGGTGGTGGCCTTCCGTCAGGGGCTGGCGCAGATCGGGGTGTCGGAGTCGGCCAGCCGCAGGATCCGGGCCGCCGCCGCGCTGTCGGCGGCGGTTGAGGCATTGAGCCGATCTGAGGTGACCGTGGCCCGGCACCTGGACTCGGGGAGGCTGACTCCGGCGGCCGAGCGGGAGATCGTGGCCGCCGACGCCGCCTACACCGAGGCCATCCAGTCGTTCGCCGATCTGGCCCCCGCGGCGTGGCGCGGCTGGCTGAACGCGGTCGTTCGAGGTCCGCAGGTGGTGACCGGAGAGCGGCTCTATGGCCTGGTCATTCGCGCTCAGCCTGGGGATCGGCTCGATGTCGGCACGGATGTGGCCGGGTGGGTCTCGGCGTGCGAGGCCCGGCTGGATCTGCTGCGGCGGGCGGTCGCCCGCGTTGACGCCGATCTGCTGGCGGCGGTGACCGCCGAGCGCGATGCCCGGCGGATGAGCATCGGGGCGCAGTCCCTGCTCGTCGGCGGAGTGTTGCTGGCCATGGTCGCGGTCGCCTGGTGGGTGGCCAGGCAGTTGGGTCGGTCGCTGGTCGCGTTGCGGGCGAGGGCGGAACGGGTGGCTGGTACGGAGCTGCCGGGATTGATCGCGACGATCGAAGCGGGAGCGACACCCAGCGATCACGGTGAACATGCCGACCGTGACGACCGCGGTGCCTGCGGTGACCACCCGGGGGTGGCTGCCGATGCCGCCACGGTGGACAGTCTGGCCGAGCGGGCCGCCAGGGACGTCGGCATCGCCGGTCGGGACGAGGTGGGGCAGGTCGCCGAAGCGTTCGGGCAGGTGGTGGCCTCCGCGGTGCGGCTGGCCGGCCGGCAGGCCATGTTGCGGGCGGGGATCTCGTCGATGCTGGTGGCCTTGTCGTGGCGGTTGCAGCGGCGCGCCGACGCGATGATGGTCAGCCTGGACGCGCTGGAGCGCGACGAGCAGGATCCGGATCGGTTGGCGCAGCTGTTCGAGTTGGATCATGTGGCGGCGCTGATCCGCAGGCTGATCGCCAACCTCCAGGTTCTGGCTGGGGGCCTGGCTGGGCAGCCCCGATCGGGGGCGGTGGAGCTGACCGATCTGCTGCGCGCGGCGTACGGGGAGATCGACGACTACACCCGCATCACCCTGACCGACATCGACCAGGGGGTGGCCGTCAGTGGAGAGGCCGCAGAGGAGGTCATCCACCTGCTGGCCGAGTTGCTGGACAACGCGGTGCGGTTCTCCGGACCCGACGAGCAGGTGATTGTGACTGCCCGGCGGGTGGGTGACCGGCTGCACCTGCAGATCCAGGATGCCGGGACCGGAATGAGCCACGACCAGTTCGTTGGGGTGTACCAGCGGCTGGAATTCCCGGGCCAGCTCCATCGGGACGCCACCCGGCAGATGGGGATCCCCGTGGTCGCGGCGATCGCCGCCCGCCTGGGTATCAGGATCGACTACCGCACCAGCCTGGGGGAGGGGACCCGGGTCGACCTGATCCTGCCGGCCGGGCTGATCACCCACACCCGTCCGGCGATGGCACCGGGTCCGGACGACACCCAGCAGGTGCCAGCCCTGCCGAAGGCCGCGCCGCCGACTTGGCCTCCGGTGGGGCCACCGCGCTCCACCGCCTCGCCGACGGCGGTTACCGGGCGGCAGATTCCGCTGGCGGCCCCGGTGCTCGTCGACGTCGTCGAGCAACCGCCGGTGATCTTCGAGGAGTTGCGGCGCGACGCGTCGTGCGGCTGGTTCGCCGCCGTCGATCCAGAACCTGACGCGGCCGGGCGAGGTCACCAGGTAACGGACACCGTGCCCGGGTGGGTGGTGCCCTCGGGTGCCCGACCTGCGGTCGCGGTGGGCACCACCCGCTCCGGGCTGCCACGCCGCCACCCCGGACAACGGGTCGTACCCGTACCCGTAGCCGACCCGCCGGTTGCGGCGGCCGGAGTGTTGCGGCGGGATCCGCAGGCGGTGCGGCGCCGGACCGCCGGGTTCCAGCGTGGTCGCGCCGCTGCTTTGTACCAACCCCCTGCCCGGCGCCAGCCGGCGCCGGCCCTGTACCAACCCTCCGCTGTGAAGGAACCGTCGCGATGACCAGACCCGCCCCGGACTGGGGTTTCCTCCTCGACCGCCTCCAGCACCAGGTGCGCGGTATCACCCACGCGATCGCGGTGTCCTGCGATGGTCTGCTGATCGCCAAGACCCACCAGTTGGGCAAGGACGCCGCCGACCAGCTGTCGGCGTTCACCTCCGGGTTGGCGTCACTGACCCAGGGTGCCGCACGGCTGATGGCCTCCGATCCGGTGACGCAGACCGTCGTGGAGACCCGCGGCGGCTTCATCATCGTCATGGCCATTGGCGACGGGTCGATCCTGACAGTCTTGGCCGCCCTCGACTGTGACACAGGGCAGGTCGCCTACGAGATGGCCACCCTGATCAACGAGGTCGGCCCGGTCCTGACCCCAGCAGCCCGTACCGCCATGATCTGAGTGGAGCGCCTGATGGGGACACATCTGGCCGCCCGACAATCGGCCAAGATCGTGGTGGCCGGTGGGGTGGGGTCACCGGTGACCGCACTGATCACGGCGGCCTCGGACCTGCCCCCGCTGACGACCACCGTGTTCACCGCCACCGCGAGCGGTTCGACCCGAGCGTCGG
>JAFGOK010000468.1 GCA_016926535.1 Micromonosporaceae bacterium
CATCCAGCCTGCCTCATCCCCGGCCAGCAATGCCGTTCCCTGGTCTTTCAGCGCATTTTCCAGATCCACGATTGAAGCGGAAGGAGAGGAGGAACCGGCCTGCCAGGTGACGGTTGCCTCTTCAGGCCACTCAATGAACGACAGGGTGTGTGACACTATCGAAAACATCACAAAATGGACAAAAGGCATCATCATGAAGCCGACGGCCATCGTCAGCTTCCTGCGCCAACCAAGCGCGGATGGCGGACTGGCATTCCCGGGGAGTGGCATTGACACGGGACGCAGCATAGATGACATCGCGTTCGACGTGGGGGCATCTATCGATATGCTTGCATTCATCGCGGCGACGGCCACGCTGCGTCAGTGGCAAAAATAAAAAACGCGAAACAGCTATTGACGCCCGCCTGACTCAACGGGCGGGCGTCAATAGCGACGTGCTGGAATTAGGGATTGGTCAGAACCTTGGAGGCCCTCCGAATTGGGTGGGAGGCCCCGAAGACTGCCCCGGAGGCCCTGTCGAAGGTCCCGAGGACGGCCCCGGTGGTCCTAGCGGACCCGGAGACCCTGACTGGGACAGCGAATCCTGACGCCGGCGCCGGGCCAGACCGACCAGACTGATCACCAAAATCGCGATGACGACCGTGAACCCACCAAAAATGGCAACGCCAACGAGGACCCGATTGGAAGCGGACGATCCGGAGCCGTCCTTGGCATCACCGGCCGCAGGCGACGACGCCGCAGCCGAAGCGGACGCGGAAGCCGAGGCAGTTAGGCTGGCAGGCCCCTTCGTCAATGCAGCGATGGGGTCAACAATCCCGTATCCCAGTTGCTGACTGTAGCCAACCCCTCCACGCTTGTCCGCAGTCGCCTCCAGCAACTCCAGCATCTGACTCGCCGTGATCGTCGGATACTTCGCCTTCAGTAGCGCCGCGATCCCAGACACCAGCCCCGTCGAAAGGCTGGTCCCTCGGCCTGTCCCGTATCCGCGCTCGGGCTCTGCATAGGGGATGTTGACCGCTGGAGCCGCAACTGAGATGCCGTGACCAGAAACGGAAATCGAGGAGGCGAATCTACCCTGCTCATCACTCCCGGAAACGCCAATCACGCCACTGTAGCTCGCCGGCACCCCAGGGCCATGATCCGGCTTGTTTCCCGCCCCGGCGACGATTGGAACGCCTTTCCCCAGAGCGTAATTCACCGCCTCCTCCAAGGCTGTCGATCCAGTCCCCGTAGTAGCGATACAGATGACGTCGGCCCCCCTGTCCACGGCATAGCGGATCCCCGTCCCCATATCTTTCATCGCCTGCGCCTTGTTCCAGTCCTTCTCCCAGATCGTGATTGGCAGGATCTTCGCCTTCGGCGCAACCCCGAGGATGCCAGACGATCCACCGGCACCATGGCCATGCCCAGCGACCAGGGAAGCGACCGCCGTGCCATGGCCATCATGATCGGTGCGACCGTCCTTCGCGGAGCTCCAGGCATCAATGCCCTTCAATACACTCCCCTCAAGATCAGGATGGGTAGCATCGACCCCCGTATCCAGGACCGCCACCGTCACCCCCTCACCCTGAGTGATCTGGTGCGCCTCAGTAATACGCAAATACTTCAACGGCCACTGCGAATCGCGAACCGAATCCGCGAACGCCGCAGAACCGGGCACAGTCACCAACGCAGCACCCAGCAGCACCGAACAGCCCAACCGGAACAGGCGACCCATCATCGGCGCATGTCCGGTCTGCCAACATGCGGCCCTGGGCGCTCAGCCCGAGCGTTGTACGGGGTCGGAGGCTCGACCACGGCTGGGACGCCGTCCGCCACCTCCCACAGCTCCGTGCCCTCGATCTCGGAGTTGGCCGAGTCGCGCTCGTCGGAGCGACGCTGGCCGGTGCGGCCCCCGATGCCACCGCGTCCGCTCGTCTTGTCACCCCGTCCGCCTGCCCCGCCGCGTCCGGCTGCGGTCTCGCCTCGCCTGGACGGCCGAACGACCCCGTCCGCATCCGCGATCGCGCCCCGCCTGACCCCGGTTGGGCGCCCGGCAGCACCACCGCGAGTCGCTGCGGTCTTGCCCTGACCAACAACGGACTCAACAGCTTTCGGGGCAGCAACCGTCCTACCCTGAGCGCCCCGAACACCAGGCTTGCCGGTCCCCCCCGGGACGCCCGTCTTGCCAGTCCCAGGGGCGAGACCGCGGTTGCCGCCGATGACGGACTGGTTCCCTCCGCCTGATGGGACCCGGCCAGTCCCTGGACGCGAACCAATCACCGAAGGACCAGGCTCCACCGCAGTAGGCAGCAATGGCGTACGAATGGTCGGCAGGCGTGGCACCCCTGGCGTCTTGGGAACGAAGGTCGATGGGACGACGCCCGGCAGTCCTCCGGGGGTGGCAGTCGGGGGAGCAACACCTGGTGTCACCGGGGTCGTCGGGATAGTCGGCGTTGGCAGGGTCGGTGCGGAAGCCCCCGCCAGCGTCGGACCGGTGAAGCTGGTGGTCGGGATCCACGTTGACGGCGCGGCGAGACCCAGCGACGCGGCTCCAGTCAGCGCGGTGCCCCCAGCGACGCTCGCCGATCCGCTCTCCTCCCCTGGTTGAACAACCACCGCCCCTGTCGGCCCCTGGTACGTGGGGGGCTCCCACAGGTTCGACATGTACTCCGTCTGGTAAACCTCGGCCGCGTAGTCCATGACGTCGCGGGCCTGCTGGTCGTACTTGGCCCGGACCTCATCCTCTTTCACCTTGTCCGGCTCGTCGTCGCCCAGGCCAATCGAGTCGAAGAAGCTGTCGTGGGCCTCGGCCATGGCCTTGTCGTACGCTGTCTGCTTCGCCGCGAGTTCCTCGGCGTAGTCCGCCTCGATCTGCCAAATGACGCTCTTCGTTGCCTCGACCTGCGAGGTGATGTTGTTCCACGCCCTGGCGTTGCGGATAGCGTTGTCCCTGGCAGCCTCCAGGGTGGTCTGGATCAACCCGACCTGCTCCAGGAACACGGCGCCGGCGGAACTGGTCCACGCGCTGCCCAACGCCTGGGCTGCCGACTCCAGCCGGGCCAGCTGGGAGTCAAACAGGTATGCCATCCCCTGCCAGCCCTCGACCTGCCCCTTCATCTGGGTTGCATTGTCCTGATTGACCATCTCGCTGATCTCGGGCAACGTCTTGCCGTCAAACTCACTCATCGCGGTCCTCCCCCCGTAATCCTCAAGCCACGTTCGCGGGCGGGTTCGTGCCGCCCTGCTCGGCGATGACGTCCTCTAGCCCGCCTGACGTGGGCTCTTGCGAGAAGTACGACGCAACGCTGGCCATGTCCATGTTGTTCAGCTCATCCGCCGAGGTGTAGTTCTCTGCGATAGTTCTCGCTGCCGAGGCGATGGCCTGCATACCCCGATCCAGTGCCTCTAGCAGTAGCCCGGCCTGTTGCTCACACTCCATGTGGTACTGCCCGATCTTCCTGGCAGTTGCCTGCGCTGGATCGACCCCGAAGGTGGGGTTCGTACCGAGTTTCGACGGGTTCCTCGCCGCATCGATGTAGTCGTACATCGTGAAGTGGCTCCCCGCTTGGCCAGACAGCCGTGACAGCAGCGTCGACTTGTTTGGCCTGACGTTGCCTGTCAGCTCCCCCTCAACGGCATCGGCGAAGGCGCCCAGGGACTTGATGTCCACATTGACCGGCGTATCCGAAATCCAGTCCGGCCGCACGTTCGCGCTCGGCCCGATTGGTGCCCCGTATGGCGTGTAGTCCGTCATGATCCCAACCCCGTCAGTCAGTTCCCCAACACCGCCGAGCGCGGCGGTCTACCCCTCATTGAGCTGCGCTTTGAGCCTAGCGTTTCCTGCCAAACCCGCGCTCGCCGTCGATGGTGATTTATGGAAAATCGTCGAATAATCGGGCTGGTGCCCCCGTTGGGTCCTCGTCGGGAACCTCCGGGTTTGCTGCCCGGGCAGGGCGCCAGCCCTGCCCCCGTCCCCACCGCCGCACGAGCATCACCCCGAGGGCGAGCAGCGTCACCAGGGCTGCGACGCCGCCGACTATCAAGGCGATCCTCGTGTCATGTCGCGACTTGCGCTCTTTCGCGACCAGTTGGGGATCAACACTGCGCACAACCGGCCTCGGTTTCACCGAGGCCGGCGCGGACACCGGGAGCTGCTCTGCCACCGCCCGGTATGGATCGACGATGCCGTGCCCGTACTCCGTACTGCTCGGCCCGCCAGCCGCTGGGCTGGCGGTCGCATACAGCCTGGCAGCGACGCCCTTCGCGGTCATCTTCGGGTAGTACTGCCGCACCAGGGCCGCGGTCGCCGCGACGAACGGCGCCGCGAAACTCGTCCCGCCCCACTCCGAGTGGCCCGCTCCAGGCACCGCGGCAACGACCGCAGCCCCCGGAGCGACGAGATCGACGAACGATCCCTTCCCGGACGACGGCAGCACGGCACTGTTCTGGTCGATGGCGCCGACCCCGATCACCCCGTCGTACGCTGCGGGATAGGTCGTCGGGTTGCTCTCCTGGCCGAAGTTCCCAACAGCCGCGACCACGACGACATCGGCGGCGAGGGCATCTTGAACCGCCGCGCGGACCTCCGGATAGTCCTCTTTGTAGGCCAGCGAGAGGTTGACCACCCGCACCCCGTCCTGGGCAATGACCCAGCGCAGCGCGTCCGCGAACCCCGAAGGCGTGACGAATGAATCTTTCGCCTGCTCGTCCTCGCCCTCCTTCTCACTGACAATGACCGGAACGACGGTCGCATCGGGGGCGATGCCCCGGAATCCCGTCTTGCCCGACTGCTTGGCGACCATGATGCTGGCCACCGCAGTACCGTGCCCGACACAGTCGGTGTTGCCTGGCCCGTCCTTGTCGAAGAGGTAGTCCTTGCCCGCAGTGACCTTGCCGGACATCTGCACGTGGCTGGCGTCGACTCCGGAGTCCAACACCCCGATCTTGATGCCGGCTCCGGTCGCCAGCGGCCACACCCGCTCTGGCATCAGCAGCTTCTGCGCCCAGGGCACTGGCTTGATGACGTCGGTGGGCTCCATGCACGCGTCTCGTGCTGCGGCCGGAGCCGCTGGACCGACCAGGACCCCAGCAGCACTGGTCGCGAGCACGACGAGGACCGCCCCCAGGCCTGCCAGCAGCCTGCGGGTGCCGCAGATCGCCCGCCGACTCACAATCGCCCGCCAGCTCGTCCTGCTCATCCTGTACCGACCGGCAAGGCTGCCGCCTCCGGATCGAGCGCTTGGCCGTGGGCCAGCAGCGCCACCAGCGACGCCGGGACTTTCGTGATCGAACCTTCCGTGTATCCGAGATATCCGATGACCTCTTTGGACGCCAGGGAGTACCGGATGCCGAGGTCTGTGACCAGGGCAAGTGGCCCGGTCGTCGCGTCAGCGGACTGCATTGACTGCACCAGGACGCCCCGCCCGGGAGCGACGATCACCTCGTCAACCCCGGAACCGCTCGGGCGCACTCCAGAAACGCTGTCCGACAGGGTGGCCCCGACGGTCACCGGCGGGGCCTCGCTGAGACTCCCGAACGAGGCACACATTGCAGCCTGATCGATCCCAGTAACGATCCTCGGCGTGGTTGGCGGCGGCTGGTTCGTCCCGCTCGGCACCACCTTCTTTGCTGACCGCTTGGCCCTCGCAAGGTCTGTTCGCTCAATGGAGTCAGGCTGGGCATTGTCGTACGCCACGGGGGTATCCGGGTGGTTGAGCAGGATGTCCGCCTGCAACTGCGTGATGTCGGCGATACCGTCGTCGAGCACGACAAACAGCTGGCTCGTTCCGGACACCGACTTGGTCTTGACGACCTGGCCCACCTTCGCGTTGGCGAGCGTCGACGAAGCCTCCCCGCGGTTGCTGATGTCGATGGGACCGATATCCGTCCCCTGCGGGATGGCGTTGGCCCAGGCCAGCGTTGCCGAGCTGATCGTGGCCTGACCAAGGCCAAGAGCGTTGAGCACGATGGTTGGCTGGCGGATGCGGAAACGCCGATCATGCCAGATCATATGGACACTCTCATCCGGCAGGCGGATCAGCGCCGCCTCCTCGCCGAGGCCCCGCCCGCCCTCCGGCTGAGTGCCGATCATCAGTACCGAGGTCGTCATCGCCTGGCCAGACTCGTTGCGCCCCGGTTTGGAGCACAGCACCCAGGGATCCTTGACGAGCAGCTTCCGGTCCGGCAGAGAGTCCGGAATACCGGTGATCCCAAGGGTGACGCCGCGCTTGGCCTCCTTGAGCGACGAGCGGGAGACCGTGACCGTTGAGACGCTGGTCTTCTTGAGGATCAGTCTCGCCGAAACGTAGTTGACGACGGGATGAAGCTGCTTGTTGAGGTAGACGTAGCGGGCGCCGGTCTCTTTCTCCATGATGAGCGCCTGGTCGTTCCGCCAGGTCTTCTTCCCACCCGGGACCACGACGCCGTAGAGCCCCACGGCCGCCAGCGCCACGATCCCGATCATGGCACCGATGAACAGCGTGCCGCCAGCCCGCTGGAACGGGGTCTGGACCAGCTCAGCGTCACGGTACACAAAGGCGGATATGACCCGCTGCACCATGAACTGGTAGCTGAAGAGTTGATCTCGACGGCTTGGCACGCCGGCTCCCTACGAACGTGCTGCTGGGCCCCGACCCCTGCGGGTCGAGACCCAGCGCTCGACGGACTCGTCGCGACGAGGGCTCACTGGAAGTACTGCGCGGCCCTCTGATCGGTGTTCTGCATGCGCTCGGAGGCCTGCGCAAGCGAGGCCTTGACCCGCTCCAGCAGCATCGCGATGTGGTCTGATGCCTTCTGCCAGCGGTCCTTGCGGATCCGGTACTGCTCCTGGGCCACAGAAGACCAGGCGTCGCCCTCCAGGGGACGCAGGTCGCTCTCGAGCTGAGACAGGGTGCTCCGCATGTTCGACACCGCGGTGTTGATCGCGGTGACGGCGTCGCCCATGGTGCTGAAGTTGTAGATGAGCTGCCCGTCGTTGGCGCCAGCCATGATTATTCCTTCCCCTCGATCGACCGGATCACGCGCCGCCGCGCAGTTTGTTGATGATGCTGCCGGCGTCTTCCGCCGCCTTGGTCACCTCGGACTGCGCCTCGCTGTCCGCGGCGTCGAAGTCCTTGCCTGCGGTCCGGACCCCCTCGGCAACGTCGTTGAGCGCATCGGTGATCGCGATGAGATCCGTGCGGATGTTCTCCTTGATCGTCTGGAAGCTGGCACCGGCACCCCCGACGAACTGGGACTGCAGCGGGGCAAGGTTGTCCATCAGCGCGCTCATCATCTGGCTGAGCTGGCCGCCCGCTTCGTCGGCCTTGTTGGCTGCGATAAGCAGCTCACTGGTTACTGCATTGAGAGCCAAAGCTCTGTCACCCCCATGGATCGAGCCCGCTGGTCTCCAGTGGGCGCATGCCATACGTGCGTGGTTACGGAGAAGACGCTAGCGGTCAAAGTCAATTCTGGCTGCCCCGGGGACCGATTCGCGACTAACTTAGAATGTAATGCCCACATCGACACCATCATCCGTTTCGAACCAATTGTCATCACTAGAAGCGCCGTCGGGATCGGTGATCTCGCCCGATGTGACGTACTCCATGATTGGCTGACGGGTTGCCCGGTCCATCCGGCCGATCACCGGAGGAACCGCGTCAACTGTCGGTTCCCACAACTGCGCGTCATCAAACTGACCGTCGTCGAACAATCCACCAGCGGTACCCATACCAGCCCTCCCCGTCGTCACAGCTACCTCCCAGTTTGCAGCCGGGACAGGCTGCTGGTAAACCTGGCCAACCGGTTCTGAAAAATCCTCGACACTCGCTCTCGATCCGGTCGGGGATCTTCATCTACCCTCCACAGACGCATGACCTAAGCGAGATTTGAGAGAACTCCAAGACAATAGCGATGTTGACGAAACCCGCAGCACAGCCTGCTGCGGCAGCGTGGACGTTGCCAGACCACGACGTGGTGTTGTTTTTCGTATGTATGGGAGTTGTGTACTGTTTGTTAGGTCCACAATCCACCACTATGTGCCTTGCCACTCAGGAGGTTGACCGACCAGATGCGCACGAGGCTGGCGATCGCCTATGGCGCGACAGCAGTGGTGGTCCTCCTGGCCGCAGTGCTCGGGGCAACCTTCAGGTTCCTCAGCGACGGGTCCGAGCAGGCTGACGGGTCCAAACCGGATGCGTCCCCGGAGAGTCAGGCCCTGATAGCGGCCCAACCCGCGCCCCCAGCGGCCTTCAACTCAGCGTCCCAGGTGATGCATCCCAACCAAGTCACAATCACATCGTCGGGTTTCTGGTCCTGGGCACTGCTCGACCGGGAAACCGCCACGGTGGTCGGCTCGTCCAACAAGGCAACCGCCCAGAAGACGGCATCGATGATCAAAGCTTGGCTCGCCGCGGACTACCTCCGGCTCGCCGCCGCCAAGGGGCAGAAACCATCCTCGGCTGCCCTGAACCAGCTCAGCATCATGATCCGTGATAGCGACAACAATGCTGCCTCCGCCACCTACGTGACGCTCGGGAAGAACGCCACCATCAAGCGGCTCATCAGCATCTGCGGTCTCACCGACACCAAGGCTGGCCTCGACTGGGCCAAGACAATGATGTCGGCTCGGGACGCGGTCCGGATGGGACTGTGTATCGCGGACGGCCGCGGAGCGGGTCCGACCTGGACCACCTGGGTGCTGTCGGAGATGCGGGCGGTCCGGGGAGTCGGGCGGTTCGGCCCGATCGAGGTGCTCCCAGCGGCCGAGGCGAAGCAGACGGCGATCAAAAACGGCTGGGTCGCCCTCTCCTCCGACGGGAAATGGCACGTCAACTGCCTGGCGATCGGCCCGGCCTGGGTACTGGCGGTCGAGACCGTCTACCCCGCCTCCGTCGGTATGAGCCACGGCACCACGATCTGCCGAAACGTCACGAAACAGCTGCTGGCGAAACCAGCGTGACGCAGTCAC
>JAFGOK010000075.1 GCA_016926535.1 Micromonosporaceae bacterium
GACTGGGCTTCCGCCAGGAAACGGTCCTCAGTCAATTGCCGGAGTGCACCGGGCTTGAGGTCGACCTCCCACTGCATCATGCCCGTTGTACGAATTCGGACGACTCGACCGGCAGAGACCCCGACGCCCGTAATCTCGTTCAGGGTCTTCTCGTAGCGCTGGCGACGCCCATCCGGTGAGGGCTTCTCAGCCTCGGCGAGTTCATCCGCGCTGAGACCCTGCGACTTCTGGTAAGCCTCCGTGCGCCCCCGGTGATAAGAAACCCAGGTCAGCAGACCCAGCCTGGCCAGCTGGTGGCTGAGGTCTGACTCGCTGTACCTGTCATAGACGTTCGGCCGAAATCCGAGTTCAACGTTGGTGTAGTCCGAGATCCGCGCGCGGATGTTCCGATCAGGTGACAATGCCGTAACAACCATCTTGTCCAGATAATCGCTGATCGACACCTTCAAACCCCTTGTCAGTCGCACCCCCGCGGCCACCGACCGCTCGCCTCGCAACTATAGACAGGCAACAAGCAGTGATGCCGTCCCTGTTGCCGTGTGATAGACACATCTCCGTGCCGAAGAAGCTGCCGATCATCGCCGTACTGACCACACTGGTCGTTGGTCTTCCCCTTGGTCTGGCCACAGCGGCTCTCGCCGAGACGGGCACGTCAACCGTCATCGCGGGCACCGGGACAGCCGGCTCATCGGGGGACGGCGGCGCCGCGAACGCAGCCCTCCTCAACCATCCCGCAGGAGTCGCAACCGCATCGGACGGGACGCTCTACCTCAGCGATCAGGGCAATCACATCGTGCGAAGGGTGACGCCGAGCGGCACCATCACGACGATCGCAGGGACCGGGAAGCAGGCCGCATCCTCCAAGGCCACCATCCCGAGCGGAGCCCAGGGCACCGCGACAGACCTCGGCATGCCCCAGCAACTCGCGCTCGGACCGGACCAAACCCTCTACATCGCCGACTCGTTCCTATTCCGGGTGTTGGCTCTGTCTCCCAACGGAACGCTGTCGGTCGTCGCTGGCACCGGTGTGGAGGGCTTCTCCGGGGACGGCGGCCCCGCGATCGAGGCCACGCTGCGGCAGCTCGGTGGCCTCGCGGTTGGAGCCGACGGCACCGTGTACCTGGGTGATCTCGGCAACCAACGCGTTCGCGCGGTGTCCCCTGCCGGCACGATCAGTACTGTCGCCGGCACTGGCGCGCCTCAGCTGACGGCCGCCAGCGGCACAGCGACGCAGATTGCTGTTCCGTCGCCAAACAGCCTCGCCGTCGACCCGGACGGGGCGCTGTGGATCGCGGATGGCCTGGTACTCCACAGGGTCAGTGCCGGACAGCTTGTCACCATTACCCGCCCCGCAGACCGAAATGGGCTTCCTGCTGGCTCCTGGGAAGTCTCCGACACGGCATCATGGCCGCCCTCGGACACCCCGTTGAACAACATTGCTGCCGTTGCCGCCGGGAAAGACGGCGTGTACGCATTTGACCAGCAGGAGCACGCGATTCTCCGGATCGGCCCTGACCACGCTCTGGCAACAGTGGCGACCACCAAGCAGGCGGTCATCGGACAGCTGGCGGTCACCGCATCAGGGGACATCCTGCTCGCGGAAACGAATCAGCATCAGATCTTGCTGATTCGGCCAAAGACACCGACCCCAACCGACGATGACGGTGAATTGCCGCTTCGCCCCTGGATACTCGGTGCCACTGGGATTGGGGTCGGGCTCGTCGTCTGCCTAGTCCTCCTCTGGCGCCGTCGCTTGGGGCGCTAGGGCGTCGAGGGACCCCAACAGGTTGCCTTGCGTGGGTATGCTGAGCGGCCGTCAGGCGTGAGGACACCTCAGCAAAGGAGCTCATATGGCAAACACCATCGCTGGTGGCGATCTCTACCACCTCTGGCGCGTCGCCGAAGTCCATCTCCCACGCATCGCGGATGTGTACTACGACGCCAATCGCGCTCTCAGCGGAGCGAAAACGACATACGCCCAGGTGGGCCCAGGCGAGGCTCATCTTCCGCCGGAGGTCACCCACGACACGGACGCCTTCCGGCAGAACACCTCGTCGGTGCCCGCGAGCGCCGGTTACTACGCCAGCCAAGCCTCGATGACCAGTTCGGTTGGTGCGGCGTGGGAAGCGCTGCGGAACGAACTCCAGAGCATGTACGCGCAGGTCGGCACGACCGTCCTCGACGCGGCCGGGGGTATTCGCCGGGCCATGCAGGACTTTGTCGACGCCGATCTGACCAGCGCCGACGAGTTGTCCAAATACCTGGTCGATCGAACAAACCACAACCCCAACGATCCCGCATCGAATCCGCCGGTGCGGGGCGCTGACGACCATCCCGGCGAGCCTGTCCTCCCCTAAGCCCGTGCTACCGGGATTCGGCAGGAAACCATGATCGCAATGGTTCGGCCGGTTCCCGGGACTGCCTCATGGAGCCTTCATCGTGAGTGAAAACAGTAGTGTCGAAACACCAGCCGAGTTGGCTGGTGGTGCATTCGAATCGACAGTCAGGGCCAAGGCAAGCGAGCTCAAGCGGGAGCTCATCAAACAAACGATGGAAGATATCGAATCGTGGTCCAAAGCTGTCGAAGTCCAGTGGCAACAGGCCCATCCCAACGGAGGCGTACAGAGCCCGATCACGGAAGCGGAGTACCAGAAGTACGTCGGCACGGTCCAGAATGAGTACTACGAGTGGGTAGAGCCGGCCTTCGAGCGGCGCCTGACGCCTGATCCTGATGCGATCAATTCCATGATCGCTGCCCTGCGCACGATCGAGAGCAGCTTCCAGGGAAGCCAGGACAACGCGGGGAACTTCAGCCCTGCCAGTCCCGCCCTGTCCCGGATCAACGATGTGCGCACCGACATGGGCCACTGGCAGGGCGATCTCCAATCCAATTTCATCGATAATTTCCTCACACCACTCCAGACTGTCTCGATCAACCAGGCCTCGGTCGCCAAGGTGGTACGCGAGCAACTCGAATGCAACAAGGTGATGTACATCAGATACCGGAAAGGCATTCTCAACCTGCTCAACCAATCGATTGAAGCAGTCAAGGTGCTCAACAACCAGCGGGATCCGAAGAGCTACACCTGGGGGACCCTGGTTGGCATCTCGGTTGGTACTGCTCTCACCCTGTGCAGTGGGGGTCTCGCCGTCGCGGGGGCGGTGGTGATCATTGGAAGCACGCTCGCGCAGGGACTTGTCCCAGATCCCCCGAAGACCTTCGAACTCGGTGCCCCGACTGCACAGGAAGTCGCGGTCAATATCGCTGGCGCACTCAGCAAGATGGACAACGACATCTCGCTGGAGGAGAAGAAGGTCGAGGACTCCCTGCGGAACATCCACACGACGATCGCTGGCGCGAGATCGTCCGCTATCAACGGCAACACCGCGGGACCACTTTCCGTGGCCGTTCCCGATGTGGTCAC